>NZ_JBEHFM010000006.1:0-128367 GCF_040225675.1 Corynebacterium sp. KPL2680 | reverse complement strand
GCGGATGTAGCGCAGTTGGTAGCGCATCACCTTGCCAAGGTGAGGGTCGCGAGTTCGAGTCTCGTCATCCGCTCCACTCAAGCCGCCTTGTCACCAAGGCGGCTTTTTTGTATCCGCCACACCCCACACTTTTGAAGTGATGGAGATCGCAGACTTTTTCGCTTCGATGCGGAACTATGAAGATACGGTTACCGACTATTGATAGAGATACCCTGATGACCACGAATGTCACCAAGATGTTCGTTGGGGATAGGATGTCTTTGCATGCATACGCAAAATTCAGAACTGAAGGAGCTGAAAATGAGCCATCGCGTACCTTGGTTGCGTCGCACGGCAGTTGCGGTGGGAGCTACCGCACTTATCGCGGGCGGATCCGCACCTGTAGCACTGGCGCACGATTCCGTCGTGGGCGGAACCGTAAAGGAGGGCGACCAGCTCGAGGAGTTTCCTGAGGAAATCACCCTGGAGTTTTCCGGCATCCCAAAGGATCAGTTCAACACCTTTGCGGTGACCAATAAGGACACTGGCGAACAGATCTTTAGCCAGGAGCCGGAGCTAGATGACCGCGATCTCACGATCACGACTCCAGATGATGTCGATCCCGGGCCAGGAAACTACCAGGTGGGCTACAACATCACCTCCTCGGATGGACACGCCACGCGCGGTGGGGTCTCATTTACGGTGAAAGGTGAGGATAGCGATGATGCTTCTTCCACCGACGCTGCAGATGCAGATGGAGCTGCAGATTCTTCGAGCGATATGCCCACCTCGGTGAAAATCATTTTGGGCGTGGGTGGTGTGCTGGCCATAGCGGCCGTTCTGGCTTTGTTGATTGCTAAAACTCGTCGAAACGACTCGAAAGGTCACAAATAATGACTAAGAAAATTTCCCGCCTGATTGCCAGCGTTTCCCTCAGCGCCCTGGTTCTTGCTGGTTGCTCTCCGGATAATGAGAGCGATTCCAATAACTCAGAGTCGACTTCGGCTGCTTCTTCCACTGCAAAAACCAGCGAATCCACCGCGGCAGCGGATAAGGACCTGACCTTCGAGGATGCTGTTGTACGCGCGAGCGAAGACAAGGATATGACCGCCATCTTCGGCACCTTGGTCAACCACTCGGATGAAGACATCGAGATCACTGGGTTCTCCACGAACCTGGACGCAGAGATGAACCAGATTCACGAGACCGTCGATGGCCAGATGCGCGAAAAGTCCAGTCCCTTGGTCATCAAGGCTGGCGAGAGCCACGAGCTTGCGCCAGGTGGCGATCACTTCATGTTGATGGGCATGAAGGAAGGAATCATGCCTGGCGATTCCCTCGAGCTCACGGTGACCTTGTCTGGCGGCGATGAGCTTGACCTGGGCACCATCCAGGCCCGCACCATGGGCGCTGGCGACGAGGACTACGGCGACATGGAAGGCATGGATCGCGACCACGCGGGCCACGATCACTCCGACCATGCAGGCCACGATCACTCCGGCAAGGACGACGAGAAAGAAAATCACAAGCACTAGTCATGACGGGATTCAGCAGAAGGGGATTTCTCACCGGCGCTGCAGTGTCTACCAGTGCCTTTGCGCTGGTGGGGTGCAACTCGGATAGATCAACATCAAACGCTGAAGCGGAGGAGAACACTCCGCTTGCCGATGCCACCGTAGCTTTCGACGGCCCACACCAGGCCGGCATTGACACGCCGGAGCAAGCACACCTGAACTTGGTGGGCTTTGATCTCAAAGGGGACATCGGCAAGCAGGGCTTTGCCCGCCTGATGAAGTTGTGGACCGAGGATGCGCGGGCGCTGTGTACGGGCCAGCCCCCGTTGGGGACTTTGGAGCCGGAAATGGTGCGCCAGCCGGCGAACCTCACCATCACGTGTGGGCTGGGTGAGAGCATTTTCTCGCTGCTGGGCGTGGATAAACCGGAGTGGCTTGGCGATGTCCGCGCCTATTCCCGCGACCAATTAGAAGAAAAGTGGGGCCAGACTGACATCGTCCTGCAAATCTGCAGCGATGACCCCCTGATGAATACCTACGCCCTGCGGCACATGGTGCGCTCAGGTGAGCACTATGCCGAAGTTAGCTGGCTGCAGCAGGGATTTATCAACGCCTACGGCAGCCACGAAAAGGGCGAAACCGCGCGCAATATGTTTGGCCAAAAAGATGGCACCGTTAACCCGCACGGCGATGAAGAATTCGCCGACCAGGTCTGGATCGAGGACGGACCAAAGTGGCAGCAGGGCGGTACGGCCATGGTGGTGCGCCGCATCCGCATGAACCTCGACACCTGGGAAAAGCTGGATCGGCCTTCCCGCGAAAATGCGGTGGGCCGCAAACTGGAAAATGGGGCACCGCTTACGGGTGATAAGGAATTCGATGAGGCGGACTTTAAGGCTACGGATGAGTATGGCTTGCCCGTCATTGATAAGAATTCCCACATGGCGCGCGCCACCGCGCCGAAGGACCACCCAGAGCAAAAGATTTTGCGCCGCCCCTTTAACTACGAGCTGCCGCCGGATGGCAAGGATGGCCAACTATCCAATATTGGTCAAATCTTTATTTGCTACCAACAGGATCCCACCAAGCAATTCGAGCCCATCCAGGCGCGCCTTGATGAGGCGGACCTGCTGAATGAGTGGCTGACCCACATTGGTTCGGCGATGTATTTCTGCCCGCCGGGAACCAAAGGCGGCGATGGTAAAGAAACGTGGTGGGCGGAATCGCTTTGCACGCATGCAGGCCTGTAGAATGACTATCCGTAAATTTAACTAGTGGATGCGGCCAGGTATGCCGTATCTGCGCGAGCGCAAAAAGGAGCGCGAATATGGCGGAACTTATTCCCGCGGCACCGGTAAACTACGAATCCTTCACCGTGCCGGCCGGACAAGCGGTTGGCGCGGTCCTCCGCGAGCTGGACCTGCCCAATAAGGGCCCAGAGGCAGTCGTGGTAGTCCGCGGCGTGGACGGTACTCTTTTTGACCTCTCGCACACCCCGGATGAGGAATCGACGTTTGTTCCGGTAGCCGCCTGTGAGGAAGATGGCCGCGCCGTCATTCGCCACTCCTGCGCCCACGTCATGGCCCAGGCCGTGCAAGCCGAGTTCCCCGGCACCAAGCTGGGCATTGGCCCATCCATTGAAAACGGCTTCTACTTCGATTTCCAGACCGCTGAGCCCTTCACCCCGGAGGATCTCAAGGCCCTGGAAAAGCGGATGAAGAAGATCATCAAGGGTGGCCAGCGCTTCGAGCGCCACACCTACGTGTCCACGGCTGAGGCAGAGCAGGCCTTGCAGGATGAGCCCTTCAAGCTGGAACTTATCCAGGACAAGGGCAATGTGGACCCAGACTCCGATGAGGCCGCCGAGGTCGGTGCCGGTGACTTGACGCACTATGACAACGTGAACCCGCGCACCAATGAGGTGGAATGGTTCGACCTGTGCCGCGGCCCGCACGTTCCCACCACAAAATATATCCCAGCCTTTGCCCTGACTCGTTCGTCCGCCGCCTACTGGCGCGGCGACCAGGCTAACGCTGGCCTGCAGCGCATCTACGGCACCGCCTTTGAGTCCAAGGACGCATTGGCCGCCTACCAGACCATGGTGGAAGAGGCAGAAAAGCGCGATCACCGCCGCTTGGGCCAAGAACTAGACCTGTTTTCCTTCCCGGATGAAATCGGTTCCGGTTTCCCGGTATTCCACCCCAATGGCGCGACCGTGCGCATGGAGATGGAAAACCACTCCCGCAACCGCCACGTGCAGGCGGGTTACTCCTTTGTCAATACCCCGCACATCACCAAGGGCGACCTCTTCCGTAAATCCGGCCACCTTGATTTCTACTCCGATGGCATGTTCCCGCCGATGCAGCTCGATGGCGAGTATGACGCCGAGGGAAATACGGTCAAGGAGCCGCAGGACTACTACGCCAAGCCGATGAACTGCCCGATGCACAACCTGATCTTTGCATCCCGCGGCCGTTCCTATCGTGAGCTTCCACTGCGCCTTTTTGAATTCGGTACGGTCTACCGCTACGAAAAGTCCGGCGTGGTGCATGGCCTGACCCGTGCGCGCGGCTTTACCCAGGACGATGCCCACATTTACTGCACCGAAGAGCAGCTGGAAGAAGAGCTTACCCAGGTTCTGGACTTTATCATTTCGCTGCTTGAGGATTACGGCCTTTCCGATTTCTACTTGGAGCTTTCCACCAAGGACCCCAATAAGTTTGTCGGCTCCGATGAGATTTGGGAGCGCTCGACCACGATCTTGCAGTCTGTGGCGGAAAAATCCGGCCTCGAGCTCGTTCCTGACCCTGAGGGCGCCGCGTTCTACGGGCCGAAGATCTCCGTCCAGGCCCGCGATGCCATTGGACGTACCTGGCAGATGTCCACGGTGCAGCTGGACTTCAACCTGCCCGAGCGTTTTGAGCTGGAGTACACCGCCTCCGATGGCACGAAGAAGCGCCCGATCATGATTCACCGGGCCCTCTTCGGCTCCATCGAGCGCTTCTTCGGTGTGCTCCTTGAGCACTACGCGGGCGCCTTCCCGGCGTGGTTGGCACCGCACCAGGTCATGGGCATTCCGGTGGCGGATGACTTCGTCCCGCATCTGGAAGACGTCGCCGCCAAGCTGCGCGTCAAGGGCATTCGCGCGGACGTGGATACCTCCGATGACCGCATGCAGAAAAAGATCCGCAACCACACGACAGGTAAGGTGCCCTTCATGCTGGTCGCCGGTGCCCGCGATGTGGAAGCCGGTGCGGTGTCCTTCCGCTTCTTGGATGGCACGCAGGTCAATGGAGCGCCCGTCGAGGAAGCCGTTGAGCTCATCTCCACGTGGGTGGCAGAGCGCACCAACGAGCAGCCGACAGAAGAGCTCATTCGTGCCCGGCGCTAACCCGCAGAAGGGACATAGCGAGGAGACGTTCGTCGATACCGGTGCCGGTGAGCCGGACCGGTTGGAGCGACTGTGGGCGCCGTACCGGATGGCCTATATCGCGCAGCGGTCCGAGGATCCCTTCGTGGAAGCACCCAAGGGCAGCGATGAGGATGGACTCATCATTGCGCGCGGTAAGTCGGTATATGCGCTGCTCAATCTGTTCCCCTATAACGCCGGCCACCTCATGGTGGTGCCGTACCGCAAGGAATCCGAGCTGGAAAACCTCACCGAGGCGGAATCCCACGAGCTCATGGCCTTTGCCCAACAGGCCGTGCGGGTGCTCAAGCGCGTATCACAGCCAGAGGCCATTAATGTGGGCTTTAACCTGGGGCGCGCGTCCGGCGGCTCAGTGGGAGACCACCTGCATTTGCATGTGGTGCCAAGGTGGCCCGGGGATAGTAACTTTATGACTGTCCTCGATGGGACTAAGGTATTACCGCAACTACTGCAAGACACCCGTCGTGTCCTGGCAGAGGGTTGGCGTGACATGGAAGAGGAGGACTCGCGTGCTTAGCGTGCATGGGCGAAAGCCCGCCGCCGTGGTGGTGGAACCTATAGCCAAGACCTTTTTAAAGTTGGGATTGACACCCAACGTGGTCACGGTTGTAGGCACTATTGTGACCATCGCTATTTCGGTGATCCTCATTCCTACCGGCCATCTCTTTATCGCTGCAGTACTATCCGGCCTCTTTGCCGCCTTTGACATGCTCGATGGCACCATGGCCCGCCTGACCGGTAAATCGAGCGCTTTCGGCGCCACGCTGGATGCGAGCTGTGACCGCATTACCGATGGCGCATTATTCTGCGCTATCGCTTGGTGGCTGGTGTATACCGCAGACGCGTCCAAATGGACCGTGGCGGCCTGCCTCATTACCTTGGTATGCTCCCAGGTCATTTCCTATATCAAGGCTAGGGGAGAGGCCTCCGGTTTCACCATGGTGGGCGGACTGATTGAGCGCCCCGAGCGCCTCATCCTGGCTTTAGGCGGCATTGGCCTAGAGGGCTTGGGCGTAGAGTACGCCGCGGCGGTATCGCTGTGGATCTTGGCAGTAGGCTCAATATTTACCGTGTACCAGCGCATTGCCATTGCAGCGCGCCAAGACGCCGAGATGTAAAATCAAGCGAACATGGGCGCAGCGGGGGCTATCGTTCCGGCTAGTTCGTGGTTTGCGCACAAACTTTTCTGGAGGATCCGGCACCATGTGGGATAAAGAAGATGTAGCAGCGGCCGGGTATTTGGCGGGCTGGAAGGTAGTTCGCCGGCTGCCCGAACCGGTAGCGCGCACGATCTTCCGGTGGGTGGCGGATTTCGCGAGTAACCACGGGCGCGGCATGGACGGCCTGCGACGAAACCTCACCCGCGTAGTGGGGGCAGAAAACGTCACCCGCCAGCTGGTGCGTGATTCCATGCGTTCATATATGCGCTATTGGATGGAGGCGTTCCGCCTGCCCGCGATTCACGCGGATCCCCAACTCCATGAGCGCCTCATGAGCGGCTTGGAAGGGCTCGAGCACTTTGATGCCTCCGCGCAGTCTGGCCGCGGCGTGATCTTGGCGCTGCCGCACTCCGGCAATTGGGATATGGCTGGGGTCTTCTTGGTGGGCCACTACGGGCAATTTACCACCGTGGCGGAGCGTTTAAAGCCGGAGGTGTTATTTGATGCCTTCGTGGATTACCGCGAGGAACTGGGTTTTGAGGTCCTGCCACTTACCGGTGGCGCGGCCCCTCCCTTTGCACGCCTGAAGGAAGCCCTGCAGGAGGGAGGGGTAGTGTGCCTATTGGCAGAACGCGATATTACCCGCCGCGGTATCACGGTAGATTTCATGGATGAGGAAGCCAATATGGCGGCCGGTCCCGCGCAGCTAGCCATTGAAACCGGCGCGGCGCTCCACGTGGTGCACTCGTGGTTTGAAGGCGATGGCTGGGGCTTGTCGGTGTCGCCAGAAGTTGAGGTTACCGATGTTCAAGAGACCACCCAGCGGATGGCGGATGGGTTTGCGGCTAATATCCAACGCCACCCCGCGGACTGGCACATGCTGCAGCCGCAATGGAATGAGGACGTGGAGCGGCGCCGGCAAGCGCGAAAGGAACGTTCCAGTTAATGCGCATCGGTATTATTTGCCCGTATTCTTTTGACGAACCTGGTGGCGTGCAGGCTCATATCCTTGATCTGGCCACCGTTTTTATAGAACAAGGCCACTTTGTCCAGGTCCTTGGTCCCGCCGCGGAAACCACACCACTGCCGGATTTTGTGGTCAAGGGTGGACCTGCCTTCCCGATTGCGTATAACGGCTCGGTCGCGCGCTTGTCGGTGGGGCCGAAGGTAACGCGCAAGGTCAAGCGCTTCATCCAGGACGGCGATTTTGATGTCCTGCATATCCACGAGCCCAATTCCCCGAGTTTTTCCATGACCGCCTTGGCCGTGGCGCACGGCCCCATGGTGGCGACGTACCACGCCTCGGCGGCCAATTCACTCATCCTTACCCTGGCAAAGCCGCTGCTCGTACCCTTTTTGGAAAAGATTCGCGGCGGCATTGCGGTATCGGATATGGCGCGGCGCTGGCAGGTGGAGCAACTGGGCGGCGATCCCGTCCTGATCCCCAACGGCGTCGATACCTCCGTCTACGCGCTTGCGCGCAAGAAAAGCCAGCCCGCGCTTGCCGATGCCCCACTCGAGGTCGTCTTCCTCGGCCGCCTCGACGAGCCACGCAAGGGCCTAGACATCCTGTTAGCCGCTTTGCGCCAAGTCAACAGGAATATTCGCGTCACCATTATGGGTGGCGGCCGCGCCCGCGAGGTCGAGGGCGTGGATTTTGTCGGGCGCGTTAGCGATGCAGAAAAGGCACAGATCTTAGGCCGGGCCGATGTCTATGTGGCGCCCAATACGGGCGGGGAAAGCTTTGGCATCGTGCTGGTAGAAGCAATGGCCGCCGGTGCGGCCGTCGTGGCTTCTGATTTAGAGGCCTTTCGTGCGGTCTGCAACGCAGAATCGGAAGAGCCTGCAGGAGCACTATTCCGCACTGGCGATGCCACCGATTTGGCACGCGTGCTCAACCAGGTCTTGGATGATGGTGACTACCGGCGGCGATTGGTGCGCAATGGCGTGCAACGCGCCCAGATGTATGACTGGGACCATGTTGCCGCGGCGGTCATGCAAGTTTATGAAACGGTGCAAGATGGCACGAAGGTGAGGGTGAAGCGATGATGGCGATAGAAATAACCATCGCGCTGCTTATTCTCATTCTTGTGGGATCGTGGGCCATTTTCACAGCGCAGCGACTAAATTTCCTGCACATCCGCACCGATGCTGCGCTGGCGCAGCTGCAGGCTGCGCTGGACCGGCGCGCGGCGGTAACGGCGGCGGTTGCTCCGGATCTTGCGGCCTTGGCACAAAAGGCCGAATCCACGGAGCTTTCGCAAGGGCATTTTCAAGCCCGCACCATGGTTGAACGCGAGCTTTCGGCCGCCATTGTGCGCGATTTTCCGGTAGGCCAGCGCCCTGCCGCCTTGGCGGATGCAGAAGGCCGCATCCAGTTAGCGCATCGCTTTTATAACGAGGCAGTCAGCGATACGCGTGCGCTGCGCCTGCGCCCAGCAGTGCGTTTCTTCCGCCTCGGCGGAACCGCTAAATTACCTGAGTACTTCGACTACATGCTGGCGGATTAAAAACTTAGCCGCGCGTTACCTCCTTAGCGGCATCGGTGCTCGCTTCAGCTTCGGCAGGGGTGTCAGAACCGGGCACGTTAATTCTCCCCGTATTTGGCGAGGACGCGTTCTCTGCGCCGGCTTCCGGGCTTGTTTCCAAGCCGCCTGCTGCCACGATGGCTTTTTCTAAGCGGCGCGACAGGCTCACCTCAAGGATGAACCATATAAGCGCAAAGAGCACCGCTACGAGGATGAGGACGTTGCGGGCGACGAGCACGTAGACCGGAGTCAGATTTTCGCCCACATACTTCCACACGTAGTCATAGTGGAATGGGTAGATGTAGGTGCCAAGCGCGGCGGCTGCAACTGCGCATACAGCGAGGAGGCCCTGACAGATTTTGATGGGTACAAACCCGGCGGGGAGCTGTTGGCGTACGACCACAGCGAAGAGGGGGCCTAGCCAAATGATGTACTGGGGCGAAAATACCTTATTGGTGGCTATGAGTAGTAGCACCATGAGGGTGAAGAAGGCGATGGTCGTTCGCGAGGTCCACCCTCCGGCGAAGAAACGGTATAGCGCCCAGCTCAGGGCGAATACCAGCATCCCGGCCGTCGCGATAGTGCTCCACATGATGGCGGTATCGACTCCCGGGCCAGAAATCTCAAAGCTCTTGGAGGGCGCATAACCTAATCGCCATTTACCCGGGTTGAGATGTGCCTGCAATAGCAAGTATGTCGCCGGAATGGATTCGAGTTGGAGCCCGCGCACCCCCTGATAATTCAGTGGGGAAAGGAGTCGGTCCATACCGGAGGTAAAAACTGTGAACGCAGAAAGAGCAGCAACGGAGCCAAAAAAGGACGTCAATCGCAGCCAGGAATTAGAGTTATTAAAACGCCCTACCAGTCCGGCCGCGAGGACGCCTGGCCAGAGCTTCATGGTGGTAGCGAAGCCCAATAGGACGGCGCCTGTCTTGGGATGAGAAATAAGAAGCGCTGCGGCACCGGCGACGGCGACGGCAGGAAAAATATCGAGGCGCCACACAAAGACGTGTCCTGCAGCCGTGCCAAAAAATACCCAGAACCAGCCGGCGAGAAAAACCCGCTTATTGCGTTCGTAGTGGCGCAGCAGGAGGGCGAGGAAGGTGGCATCGACAAGCAGCGCCATGATGGTAAAGCCGATATAGAATACGCCGCGGTCTCCACCGGTGAACCAGCTTAAGATGATGGTGGGCCACGTGCCCGCGTGGGGGTATTCGGTCATCTTCGTAGGATCGGTGCCAAAAAGGCCGGCGAAATAATAGGCAACATCGCCGCGTGCGCTTTGGTCGAGCTTCAAAAAATAGACCAAAACCAAGCGGGCGAGCACCCAGCTCACCCATACCGCAGGAACTGTCGCGAATCTTTTCACCCAAAAGATTCTAGGGAATAATTTGGTCGTTGAGTAGTTCGAATCAGGTTCCTCGTCACCGGGGGTTGAACTGCCTCGGGGAGTAGGGTGGCAAGGCAGACGAAGACTTACGTGATGTAGCGCATAGTAGGCGCGCAAGAAAGGATGACTGTGGGCACCATTTCTGAGGTTTTGGCATTAGAAGGCACCCAAGATGCGGATGTCTTTTCTGGCCCGGCGATCCCCTCGCAGATTGAACGCACCTTTGGCGGGCAAGTTGCCGCGCAGGCCCTTGCCGCGGCGCAAAGGACGGTGGAGGGCAAGCAGGTGCATTCCCTCCATGGTTATTTCGTTGGCCCAGGTGATACGAAAAAGCCGCTGGAGTTGCAGGTAGAAAGGCTGCGTGATGGCCGTTCCTTTGCCAGCCGGCAGGTTCGGGTCATCCAAGGTGGCCGCCTCGTCTTTATTATGCTGGCTAGTTTCCACCGCGATGGTGATGCAGGTCCCGAACATCAGGATGTGGCACCGCAGGTATTAAGCCCCGATGAAGCCGCGCGTCGTGGCGGCGGGGCGCCCTATTCCACCCGGATTATCTTGAAGGAGTGGGCCGATTGGGATATTCGTTTGGTGCCCGATGAGGGCCGCGATGATGCCGCCGCGGAGGTGACAGGTGCCGGATATCGCCATATTTGGTTTCGCAATACCGGTGAGCTTGGGAGTGATCCCGCCTTCCACCGCGCCGCCCTGACGTATATGTCCGATATGACCCTTATCCGGGCGGCGCTCATTCCGCACCAGGGGGAGAAGGTGCAACTGGCAAGCCTTGACCATGCGGTATGGTTTCTTCGCCCCTTTCGCGTGGATGAGTGGTTGCTCTATGAGCAGGTATCGCCCACAGCAGCGCAAGGAACGGCGATCGCGCGCGGTAAGTTATTCAATGAGCAGGGCGAACTCGTTGCATTGGTCAACCAGGAAGGCTTGACTCGGTTCCTTGATGAGAACTTAGGTAGCGGTTCTGCGCACGGCAATTGGCATAACGGCTAGAAAAGCGTCTGTATCATGGGGGCGCTTTTCCCAGTTCGTGCAGGGCACGTATAATTGTCAACAGATTTAGAACCCAATTAGAAAGGGACTTAATGTCAGGCCACTCAAAATGGGCAACTACCAAGCACAAGAAGGCTGCCAATGACGCCAAGCGCGGCAAGGAATTTGCCAAGCTCATTAAGAACATTGAAGTGGCGGCGCGAACCGGCGGTGGTGATCCTGCGGCCAACCCAACGCTCGATGACATGATTAAGAAGGCCAAAAAGGCCTCTGTCCCCAATGACAACATCGAGCGCGCCCGCAAACGCGGCTCTGGTGAAGAAGCTGGTGGTGCCGACTGGGAGACCATCATGTACGAGGGCTATGGCCCCAATGGCGTCGCAATGCTTATTGAATGCTTGACCGATAACCGCAACCGCGCGGCTACCGATGTCCGCACAGCGATGAGCAAAAATGGCGGCAACCTGGGTGAATCCGGCTCGGTTGCTTATATGTTCTCCCGCACCGGTTATGTCTTGGTGGAAAAGGGTGAGCTGAGTGAGGACGATGTCTTGATGGCAGTGCTCGATGCCGGCGCTGAAGAGGTCAAAGACCAGGGCGAGAAATTTGAGATCATCTGCGCTCCCACGGATGTGCAGGCTGTCAGGGAAGCCCTTAAGGAAGCAGATATCGAAGTCGATGACTCCGATAACGATTTCCGTGCCTCAGTTGAGGTTCCCCTCGAGGCCAATGACGCCAAGAAGATCTTCCGCCTCATCGATGTTTTGGAAGAATCCGACGACGTCCAGAACGTATATACCAATATGGATCTATCGGAAGAGGTCCTAGCGGAGCTCAACGCAGAATAGGGTTCCTGCATTTATTGGGGCACTAGCTCGGTGGCGGGTCTTCGCGCATGCGGAGATTCCGGCGCCGAGCTTTGTTGTGTTTTATTGGGGCAGTCTAAAATTCACGCCGTGTTGTAGAACATGTGTGTGTAAGACATAATGGGGAATTGAGACTAGAAACGACGAGGCCGCGGAACGGGGAGTGGGCGGGTGTGAATATCGAAGGCATGCGCGTGATGGGCATCGACCCTGGGCTTACTCGCTGTGGCCTGTCCGTGGTCCAAGCAGGCCGCGGGCGCGCAATTCTTCCCGTCTCCGTTGGCGTGGTGCGGACCCCGAGCGATAAAGATTTAACCGAGCGGCTCCTGCGGCTGTCCGTTGCGGCTAAGGAGTGGATGGACGATTATTCGCCGGATGTGGTTGCTATAGAGCGCGTCTTCGAACGCGGCCAGGTTTCGACCGTCATGCAGACTGCACACGTCGTAGGAGTCCTCGTGCTCGCGGCCGCCGAGCGGGATATTCCGGTGTATATGTACACCCCGTCCGAGGTGAAAAAGGCTATTTCTGGCAACGGGCGCGCCGATAAGAAACAAATGACGGCGATGATTACTCGTATCCTCGGGCTTACGGAGCCGCCCAAGCCGGCGGATGCAGCGGACGCATTGGCGCTGGCTGTCTGCCATTGCTGGCGGGCGCCAGCGATTGTCAGGATGGATAGTACCGGTTTAGGGCTTGGTGCAAAGACCAGTGGTGTCCGCGGGCGGGGGAAGAGCATCAAGCCCTAATGCACTGCTCACCCACTAAGTTTTATTAAATACAAAGTCATGGCGAACGCGTACACGGGTAGGAAGGCACGGTAGAAAATGATTGCGGCATTGCGGGGAGAAGTCCTCCACATTGGTTTAGATCACGGCGTTATTGATTGCGGAGGGGTGGGCTATAAGTTCTTGGCCACTGCAAAGACGTTGGGAACCCTGCGCCGTGGGGAAACTGCCTTTGTGCTCACTACCTTGGTGGTCAAGGAAGATGCGTTGACCCTGTACGGTTTTACCAGCGATGACGATCGCGAAATGTTCCAGGTGCTGCAATCCGTGTCCGGCTTGGGCCCTAAACTCGCCTTGGCTGCATTATCCGTCATGGGAGCAGAAGAGCTGGCTGCAGCCATTGGCGGGGAGGATGTTAAGGCGCTGCAGTCAATTCCGGGCGTCGGCAAGCGGATGGCCCAACGCCTTACCTTGGAGCTTAAAGATAAGGTAAAGCGCTTTGCTGGAACTCCAACGGCTGATGCGGCACCGGCGGCAACAAGCGGCGGTGGCCCAGTTGTCGATAGCGTTACTGAAGCCCTCTTGGGCCTAGGATTTACTGAGAAGGCGGCTCGTCCCGTGGTGGAGGCGGCATATGCCGAAGCCCCCGCGGCGGATACGTCGACCTTGCTGCGCGCGGCCCTAGCCCAGTTGGGTAAGCAGGGTTAAAAGAACACGACGTCAAGAAGACACGAAGGCTACAGCATGTCCGATATTGAGCGTACCGAGTTCAACCTCCCGGAGGGAATGAATGAGGCGCACGATTCACAGCACAATAGTGATGTGGAAGCCACCGCTCACGCCGAAGAACACGATATCGAGCGCTCCCTGCGCCCGAAATCCCTGACGGAATTTATTGGGCAGCCAAAGGTGAGGGAACAGCTGTCCCTCGTGCTGACCGGCGCGAAAAACCGCGGGGTCACCCCGGACCACGTCCTGCTATCGGGTCCGCCCGGCCTGGGTAAGACCACGATGGCCATGATCATCTCGCAGGAACTTGGGACGTCGCTGCGCATGACTTCGGGTCCAGCGCTGGAGCGGGCGGGAGATCTCGCGGCCATGCTTTCGAACCTCATGGAAGGCGACGTGCTCTTCATCGATGAGATCCACCGCATAGCCCGGCCCGCCGAAGAAATGCTCTATATGGCCATGGAGGATTTCCGCATCGATGTGATTGTGGGCAAGGGGCCGGGAGCTACCTCGATCCCCTTGGAGATCCCGCCGTTTACGTTGGTCGGAGCCACAACGCGAGCGGGAATGCTCACTGGTCCGCTGCGGGATCGCTTCGGCTTTACCGCCCAAATGGAGTACTACAGCACCGAGGATCTCACCCATGTGATAAAGCGTGCGGCACATATCTTGGACGTCGCCATCGACGATGATGCCGCCGTTGAAATCGGCTCGCGTTCGCGCGGCACTCCGCGCATCGCCAACCGCCTACTGCGCCGCGTGCGCGACTATGCGGAGGTCAATGGCAACGGGCGCATCGATCTTTCCGCCGCGCAGGGGGCGTTGGAGGTATTCGATGTTGATGAAATGGGGTTGGACCGGCTAGACCGTGCCGTTCTTAATGCCCTGATCAATGGTCATGGTGGCGGGCCGGTGGGTGTTAATACCTTGGCCATCGCCGTTGGTGAGGAACCCTCCACTGTGGAGGAGGTGTGCGAGCCGTACTTGGTTCGCGCGGGCATGATTTCGCGCACCGGGCGGGGCAGAGTAGCCACCGCAGCCGCCTGGCAGCACCTGGGCCTGACGCCTCCGGATAGGGCAATTGGGCTGTTTTGAGGGAGCATGAACACCTCGCTGATGGTGTCAGTGAGGCGGAACTAGCCCATGGTTTTTGTGAACCAAACAGTCTGGCATACTGGAAAGTTATGGAAATCATCTTTCTCATAATCATTGTCATTTTGTTCATCATTCCTTCCTTTATGGCGATGCGTAAGCAACGCCAGCGCCAAAACGACATGCAATCGCTGCAGAACTCCCTGCAGAATGGAGATCGCATCGTGACCGCTGGCGGTGTCCACGGCGTGGTGCGCGGAACCACCGATACCAGTGTGGACCTCGAGGTTTCCCCGGGGGTTACCCTTACCTTTGACAAGATGGCGGTGGTTCGCACCGAAAGCGAAGCTCAGAACCTCGCCCGCGGTGGTGCAGACAATGCTGGAGAGCCACAGCGCGACAACGGTGAGAACAATAATGATGACGGATTCACTGGTGGGGAAGGCGAGCAGCCCTCTAACCGCTAATTCCTCGTTATCGCCCGTGCTCTCAACGAAGGCAGACGCGGGCGCACCCTGTGCACACGGCTAGTGTTCTCTGCACCTGCAATTGGCTTAAGGGAAACGTAGAACCTGACACATTTTCGCTGAATCGCGGACCCCGTTAAGGAAAATGTTGTTCCATGACGTACGATTGTGCGTTGTTAACGTGCCCGTGCCGAATTGGGCGGGCCGTATTTAATGTTTAATCACCCTGGTTTGCAGTGCACAGGAGAATATCGTTGTCCGCATCATCTCGAGGCGCTATGAAAAATAGCAACCGCCAATGGCCCAAGCGCGCCCTCGCGCTTTTTGGGCTTATCGTGGTCGTTATCTATGCGCTGGTCTTTTTCACCGGAAACCGCCAAGCCACCCCGAAGCTAGGCATTGACCTGCAGGGCGGCACGCGCGTTACCTTGGCACCACAAGGTGAAGACCCCACCCAGGACCAGCTACGGCAGGCGCGCAATATTTTGGAACAGCGCGTGAACGGTATGGGCGTTTCTGGTTCCGAGGTCGTCATCAACGGCAATACCCTCGTCATCACAGTACCGGGCGAGGACGCCTCGCAGGCCCAGGCAGTGGGGCAGACCTCTCAGTTGTACTTCCGCCCGGTGGCGCAACCCTCGGCGCCGGATTTGGATAAGCTCGACAAAGAGCTAGAGGATATGGCCAACCGCTGGGTCAAATACGGCGTCCTAGATAAGGACGAAGCTAACAAGAAGTTGGAAGACGTCACCAATGCCGTTGCCCAGCAAGAAGCGCAGGCTGAGGGCAAGGAAGCGAAAGACGTCAAGGCCCCGAAGGTTTCCGCTAAGCCTTTGGATGAGCCGTCCAACTCAATTGAGCAGACCGAGCGTCGCGATGAAATCACCGAGATGTTGTTGAAGGACCGCCAATCGGAGGATCCGACTACGCAGGCAGCGGCCTCTTCACTTTTGACGTGCCAGGGAGCCGCTGACCCGCTGGCTGGCGCAGACGATCCGTCCAAGCCTTTTGTTACCTGTGATTACGACAGCGGCACTCCTTATGTCTTGGAGCCAGCCCCGTTGCTCAGTGGCATTGAGGATGAAGACGGTACCCGTTTGACGGGTAATGAGATTGATACCAATTCCCCGATCAACGGTGGCCTCAACCCGCAGTCCGGCCAGATGGAGATCAGCTTCTCCTTCAAGACTGGCAACGGCCCGAACGGTTCCCAGACCTGGGCTGACCTTACGCGGGAGCATCTGAACGACCAGATTGCTATCACCCTTGACTCGGCTGTCATTTCTGCGCCGGTTATCCAGGGTGCTACCCCGTATGGTTCCGCTACCTCCATTAATGGTGAATTTAGCCAAGAAGAAGCCAATAACCTAGCCAATAACCTGCGCTACGGCGCATTGCCGCTGTCCTTTGCCGGCGAAAACGGCGAGCCCGGTGGCACGGTGGAGTCCATTCCTCCGACACTGGGTAAGGCAGCGCTAGAAGCTGGTCTTTGGGCTGGCTTGGCAGGCTTGATTTTGGTCATCCTTTACTCGCTGTACTACTTCCGCGCGCTCAGTGGTGTGTCCGTTATCTTCCTGCTCGGCTCTGCCCTGCTAACCTACGGCGCTATTGTGCTGCTGGGGCGCTGGATTGGTTACTCGCTCGACCTTTCCGGTATCGCCGGTTTGGTCATCGGTGTCGGTGCGACAGCGGACTCGTTCGTGGTGTACTACGAGCGCATCAAGGATGAACTCTTAGAAGGTAGAACCTTTAGGTCAGCAACGCAGAAGGCCTGGGAGCGCTCGCGCAGCACCATCGTCACCGGTAATGCGGTGACACTCATCGGTTCTGTCATTGTCTACTTCCTCGCCATCGGTGAAGTGAAGGGCTTCGCGTTTACTTTGGGCCTGACCACGGTCTTCGACCTCGTCGTGTCCTTCTTGGTCATGGCACCGTTGATGCAGATTATTGGCCGCCGCCCTGCGGCAGCCAAGCCATCGATGAATGGTTTGGGTGGAATTTATGCGCTAATTGAAGAGCGGTGCGAGCGCGGCTACTACGGAGATTCCCGTTCTGCCGCTACTACGCCGCAGGAGCGCTCCACTGAAAATTCGGCATCCGTTGGCGCCGATTCGTCTGAGAGTTCTTCGCCCTCAGCAGCTGCGGAAGATGAGGAGAAATAATCATGGCCGTATCGACTAAAAATAAGATTTCAGGTTTAGATCGCCTCTATGAAGACGAGCGTGGCTATGACTTCATTGGCCATACCAAACGGTGGTACGGGATTACCGCCGCGCTCCTCGTCGGTGCCATCGTCGCTATCTTGATTCGTGGATTTACGCTTTCCCTCGACTTTGAGGGTGGCACCACCTTGTCCATGCCTGCTGGGGACTTGAAAGAAGACGAGGTAGCTACCGTCTTCGAGGACTCCACTGGCGTTGAACCGGAGCAAGTGCGCATCGTTGGTGCCGGTGATTCTGAGACGCTCGAAATCACCTCTGAGCGCTTGAGCCAAGAAGAGGTAGACAGCGCTCGGTCTGCGATCTACGAGGAATTCCAACCCAAGGATGAAAACGGGGAGGCCACCCCGGACGCCATCGGTTCTTCCACCGTGTCCGAATCGTGGGGCTCCTCGATTACGCAGCGCATGATCCTCGCCATGATCGTATTCCTCGTTGCAGCGACAATCTATGTGGCGGTACGCCTGCAAAAGATTATGGCTTTTGCCGCCATTTTGGCGCTAATTATTGATGGCATCGTCATCGCCGGTATCTACGCCCTCTTCGGGTTTGAAGTTTCTCCCGCCGTCATCATCGGTTTGCTCACCGTCCTGACCTTCTCCATCTATGACTCCGTCATCGTCTTTGACAAGGTCAATGAGAATACGGCCGGGCTGGAAGGCCAACGATCTAAGACCTATGGGGAACTCGCCAACTTGGCGATCAACCAGACGGTCATGCGTTCCATTTCCACCTCTATCATTTCCGCGCTGCCTATTATCGCGCTGTTCGTCATTGCCGTATGGCTTATGGGCATCGGTACGCTGCGCGATTTGGCGCTGATCCAGCTCATTGGCGTTATCGAGGGTATTTTCTCCTCGATTTTCTTGGCCACTCCGTTGGTGGTGACGTTTGCTAATTGGACTAAGCGCGTCAAGCAGCACACGCAGCGTGTGCTAGATTACCGCGCAGGTAAATCTGAGGAAGGTGAACCAGCGGATGCGGGTTCTGCAAAGCGCAAGGTGGTTACGCCTTCCGATGTCGGGGCCAAGACGCACAAGGAAGTGGCAGAAGAACAAACTGATCACGGCAGCAGTGCCTCCGGCCATACCGGTGCTACGTGGCGCCCGGGCCGCTAAGTGCCCTTGAACACGGCATAATCAGGCAGACTAAAGCTTGGTCTTTTTAGGAGAAAAGGGGTTGTGCGTACCGTGGAACGCAGATTAGGCACCACACGGTGGTGGGGGCGCCGTCCCAAAATCACGGCGGTTGCAGCGGGGCTTTCCGCCCTTGCGCTGGTAGCGGCCTCGTGCAGCAGTGAGGAATCCGAGAGCGTTGACCAGGCTACGCCCAGCGATCCGGAGTCCTACAACTACGCCGGATATATGGTTAACTCTCAGCTGACCACGACGAATGCCGGCACCGCCTTCGGCAGCACCACCTCAGCGGCCCAACTTTCGACGCGGCTTTATCCCGGCCTTTTTGTCCCGGGGCCCTCCGGGCAGCTTATTCCCAATGCGGATTTGGTAGAGACCGAAGAGCTTCCGCCGGCAGCTGATAGTGATCAGGAAAGCGTGCGTGTGACGCTTGCCGATGACGCCACATTCTCCGATGGTGCCCCCGTCACCTGCGATGATTACCTGCTTGCCTATACGGCTGGCACGCACCCGGTTGAATTTGCCTCGCATATGCCGCTGATGAATGACATCGCAGATATCGAGTGCGCACCGCAGAGCAAGGCCTTTACACTGACTTTTCAGAAAGACCAGGGACATCGGTGGCGCCAAATGTTTGGCCCTGGCACCGTCATGCCTGCGCACGCGCTTGCGCAGAAGACGGATTTGACCGTAGAGGAACTCAACGCGGCCTTGCACGCAGAAGACATGGCGACGTTGCAGCCAGTAGCGGAATTGTGGCGCTATGGGTTTTCTACAGCCAAGGATGACTTTGACCCCGAGCTGCAGGTCTCCTACGGACCATTCACTGCGGATAAGGTGGGCGATTCCGGCGAGGTTTTCCTAAAAGCCAATGAGCAGTACCGCGGTGATGAGCCTGCCTTGGATCGCCTGGTCATTTGGCCGAGTACTGCCAACGCACAGGAACTTGCGAATAAGGGCGTTCTCAAGGTGGCAGACTCCGTCATCGCGGCGCCCGACTGGCTCTCAGGGAACGCGGGCAAGGACGCAGAATCCGAGGAAGGTAACGACGCCCCAGAATCCACAAATGGATCTGACTCGAATAAAGAACACGGCTCCGATGGGGAGGACTCCGCGGGCGCTGACAATACCGAGTTTGAAACGACCACCAAGGTGGGCCTGCAAACCGATACGTTGACGCTGTCGCAGGCTGGGATTTTTGCAGCGCCTTCTGCTAGGAAGGCATTTGCTGCCTGCGTCGACCAAGCGGCGTTAGCACAAAAGAGCTCCGAAATATCTGGTGTCGATGTTCCACCGGCTTATGTGCGTACCGTCTCTGTCCAAGATCCGGTAGCCCAAACGCTAGGCTCGGTGGCGAAGGACCACGAGGGAACGGACATGGCTGCGGCCGGCCAGTTGAATGGGTCCACCATCAAGGTGGGCTACGTTGGCCCGGATAAGCGCTATCAGGCGATGGTCGATGCGCTGCGCGCCTCCTGCGAACCGGCGGGGATTACCATCGAGGATGCTGCGGAGGAGAACCTATCGCAGTTTTATCTCAACCCTGATCCGGAAACGGGGCAGCCAATTATCGATGCCTTCTTGGGCCCAGTCGATCCGCTGACCGAGTACTCCGCCGCTGATTCCAGCATCAAAAACTCCGTTGAGCTCAAGGAGCAGGAAGAGCAGCTGTGGGAGAGTGTTCCCTCCATTCCGGTCGCTGCGCAGCCGCGCGTGTTCATCGTTCATCGCGACGTGGAGGGTGTCCTGCCGTACACTGGCATCTCGGGCATCGGCTGGAATATGGACCGTTGGCACGTGTCGACACAAGAACCTGTGGAAAAGGCCTAGGCCTTGTTCGCTCCTAAATTAATTCTCGCTATTTAGTTCTCAAGGAAGATGATGACCTCTCACTACGAATCAGCAGCACAAGCATTGCGCGATAACGTGCGCCTTGTGCAGGACTTTCCAGAAGAAGGGATTCTTTTTGAAGACCTCACACCGGTATTAGCCGATCCTGAGGCATTTCAGGCCGTTGTTGATGGACTCGCGGCCGCGTGCGAGGAGCTGGGTGCGGATCTCATTGGCGGCTTGGATGCCCGCGGGTTCCTGCTTGGCTCTGCCGTGGCGTACAAACTGGGTTTGGGCATTTTGGCCATTCGTAAGAAGGGCAAGCTTCCGCCGCCGGTATATACCGAGGAATACGAACTGGAATATGGTTCGGCCGCGTTGGAGATCCCCGCCAGCGGCGTTGATGTGAAGGGCAAGCGCGTGGTGCTTGTCGATGACGTCCTAGCCACCGGTGGCACCCTCCACGGAGCCAAACTGTTGCTGGAGTCTGCAGGTGCCGAGGTCGCGGGCAATGTAGTGGTGCTAGAAGTTAAGGGTCTTAATGGTCGTGAACGCTTATCGGGCCCGCCGCTCATTGTGCTGGATGACGCTGACTAAGATGGTGTGTCTAAGCTAGATCACACGATCTGGAAAGGCGCTGCAGCCAGCAATAAAGGCTGCGGCATTGTGAAGGGCGGTAGAGATGGCCACGGATAAGTCAGCAAAACGCCAGGCTAATAACGGGATGCGGAGCATGTCTGCTCGGCTTGCCCGGTCACTGACCGGCGGGCGGGTCAAGATTAACCCCGTGCTCGATCCCCTCATGTCTATCCACCGGAAATTCCATCCCAAGGCGGATGCGGAACTACTCAACGCTGCCTATAACACCGCGGAAAGGTTGCATGAGGGAGTATTCCGCAAGTCGGGTGAGCCGTATATTACCCACCCTCTGGCCGTAGCTACGATTGCCGCGGAAATCGGTATGGATACCACCACCATTGTTGCAGCGCTCCTGCACGATACGGTGGAGGATACCGATTACACGCTGGAGGATCTGACCCGAGACTTCGGGCCCGAAGTTGCCCGGCTCGTTGATGGCGTGACCAAGCTGGACAAGGTGGCCTTGGGTGCTGCGGCCGAGGCTGAGACGATCCGCAAGATGATCGTCGCCATGGCCAACGATCCGCGCGTCCTTGTCATCAAGGTCAGCGACCGGCTGCACAATATGCGCACGATGCGCTTCTTGCCTCCAGAAAAGCAGGCCAAAAAGGCGCGCCAAACGCTAGAAGTCATTGCCCCCTTGGCTCACCGGTTGGGCATGGCGAGCGTGAAATGGGAACTAGAGGATTTGTCTTTTGCCATCCTCTATCCCAAAAAGTACGACGAAATCGTGCGCATGGTGGCAGAGCGCGCGCCCTCGCGCGATCGTGCCCTGAAGGAAATCATCAACCAAGTGGGTGCCGCCTTAAAGGAAAATGGCATCGAGGCCGAAGTAATGGGCCGGCCGAAGCATTACTGGTCTATCTATCAAAAGATGGTCGTCCGCGGCCGCGAGTTCGCGGAGATCTTCGACTTGGTGGGCATTCGCGTGCTGGTGGATGACAGCAATAGCTGTTACGCCGCCATTGGCGTCGTGCACTCCATCTACCAGGCTCTGCCGGGGCGTTTTAAGGATTATATTTCCTCCCCGCGCTTCGGCGTCTACCAGTCTTTGCATACGACGGTGCTCGCGGACGGCGGAGCGACCCTTGAGGTACAGGTCCGCACGCACGAGATGCACTACAACGCCGAATTCGGCGTCGCCGCGCACTGGCGCTATAAGGAAACGAAGGGAAAGAATTCTGGGCACCAGGAAGAGGTGGACCAGATGGCCTGGATGCGCCAGCTGCTGGACTGGCAGAAAGAAGCGGCTGACCCCAATGAGTTTCTCGATTCCCTGCGCTATGACCTGACGGCGCGCCAGATCTTCGCCTTTACCCCGAAGGGTGATGTGGTGGATCTGCCGGCGGGTTCCACTCCGGTGGATTTTGCCTATGCCGTGCATACGGAGGTCGGGCACCGCTGCATTGGTGCCAAGGTCAACGGCAAATTGGTGGCGCTAGAATCGCCGCTGAAATCTGGCGACAAGGTAGAAATCTTTACCTCCAAGGATCCTAACGCCGGCCCGTCGCGCGATTGGCAGGAATTCTTGGTCTCCCCGCGTGCCAAGGCAAAGGTCCGCCAGTGGTTTGCCAAGGAAAGGCGTGAGGAGCACCTTGAAGCCGGGCGCGATGCCTTGGCCACTGAGGTGCAGCGCGGCGGCTTGCCGATGCACCGCCTGTTTACCGCCAGCTCCATGAAGCAGGTGGCAGAACAGCTGCACTATTCTGATGTCGATGCCCTGTATACTGCCATCGGCGCAGGACATGTTTCCGCACAACACGTGGCCAACCAATTGGTCGCCATGTTCGGCGATCGCGATGATGCCGTGGATGCGCTGGCTTCTCGAACCCCGCTGTCGGAGCTCGAGCATTCTCGCGCGCAGCATACTAAGGACTCCGCCTCCGGCACGGGCATCTTGGTGGAGGGAAGCCCCGATGTCATGGCCAAGCTTGCGAAGTGCTGCCAGCCGGTGCCCGGGGACGCTATTTTCGGTTTCGTCACCCGCGGTGGGGGAGTATCCGTGCACCGTGCGGACTGCGCCAACGCGGAAAAGCTCAAATCCGAACCGGAACGCATGTTGAAGGTCGAATGGTCCTCTGGTACCTCTTCTACCGGCGCCTTTTCTGCCACGCTGCAGCTTGAGGCATTGGACCGTCAGGGCTTGCTGTCTGAGCTAACGCGGGTACTCAGTGACCAGAACATTAATGTGTTGACCATGAATTCGAACCGCGGCGAGGACCAAATTGCCACGATGCGATTCACCTTTTCAGTCTCGGATACCAAACAGCTGGGTTCGTTGATGACGACGCTGCGCAATACCGAGGGCGTCTTTGACGTCTACCGCGTGACCGCGTAACCGTTTGACTGCCTGGCTACCTCCCTGCGCGGTTGCTTGGTAGAGCAACGCGCGGGCTACGGGCAGGTGACGATTGTGTGAATTCTGGGCGGAGGAGAGGTAAAAGACCAGTTCACGGGTGGTGTGCTTTCTGCGAGTTGGTTAAGAAAGCGATATAAATTATCTGAATACTTTCTACGACACAGGAGTAATTATGCAGTTCCGCCGCATCGGCCAGTTGGTGGCCGCCACCACCGTCACCGCCGTCGCTCTCTCCGGCACGCAGGCCCTAGCGCAGGAGAACATGACCACCATCTCGGTTACCAATATCACTGACTTGCACGGTCACCTGGAAGATGGTCTGAGCGACCCTGCTAAGGCGGGCGATGAGATTGGCGTGGCTCGCCTGCAATCGCTTATCAAGCAGGTCAACGAAGGCCAGGAGTTCAACCTCACCTCTTCGGGCGATAACGTGGGCGGTTCTGCATTCGTCTCGGCCATCTCGGATGACAAATACACCCTGGAAGCGCTCAATGCCATGGGGATGAAGGCAACCGCAGTGGGCAACCACGAATTCGACAAAGGCACCGAGGACCTAACGGATCGTATCCAGCCCGCTTCTGACTATCCCATCCTCGGCGCCAATGTATTAAAAGACGGCAAGCCGCTTTTGGATGCCTCTCATGTGGAAGAAATCGATGGCGTGAAGGTCGGCTACGTCGGCACCGTCACCCAAAACACCAAGTTCAAGGTATCCGCGGCAAAGATTCCGGGCGTTACCTTTACCGATCCTGTCGAGGCAACGAACAAAGAAGCCACTCGCTTGAAGGAAAGCGGCGAGGCAGATGTCGTGGTTTCCCTTTTCCACGAGGATGCGGAAGAATACGCAAAGGGCTTTAATAAGGACGTCGATATCCTCTTTGGCGGCGATACCCACCAGACCACCCAGGGAACGGTTGAACGCGACGGCGCGCTGCCACTGCAGTGGGCGCAAGGTTATGAGTACGGCAAGCTGCTGAACGATGCCGATATTACCTTCGACAAGGCCGCGGGCAAGGTGAAAAGCATTGATCTCAAGCAGTACGACGCGACTGCTGCGGCGCAGGTAGAACCCGATGCTGACATTGCGGGCATCGTTAAGAAGGCACAGGATGAAGCCGAGGTAGAAGGCTCGAAGAGCGCTGGCACAGTCGAAACCGACTTGTTCCGCGGTTCCGATGAGGGGCAAAAGCCAGGCTCTAACCGCGGTGTCGAGTCCACCCTGAATAACTTCATCGCGGAAGGGCAGCGCTATGCCATGAGCAAGCAGGTGGGTGAGGACATTGACCTCGGCGTCATGAATGCAGGCGGAGTGCGCGCCGATTTGCAGGGTGGCGATGTAACGTACAAGGACATCTTTGAGGTCCAGCCGTTTGGTAACTCTGTTATTACCGCGAAGGTCTCCGGCAAGGACTTCATCACCGCACTAGAAAACCAGTGGCAGGAGGGTAGTAGGCCGCGTCTAGCCATGGGGCTGTCCAATAATGTCCAGGTGGTCTATGACCAAAAAGCATCTCACGGCCAGCGCGTCAAGGCGGTGACTGTTAATGGCGAGCCCCTCGATCCGAATAAGGACTATTCCATCGCGCTTTCTTCCTTCCTTGCTTCCAGCGACAGCGAAAAGGGTGGCGATGGTTACTTTGAAGCAGGCTCCATCAAGGACAAGAACGATGTGGGATACATGGACGCCCAAGCCATGATCGACTACATTGCGTCCGGTGAGTCCGAGGTCCGCAAGGGACAGGGCCAAATTGGCGCCCACATCGATGGCGATATTGTCCCAGGTAAAGAAATCACCGTCGAACTGTCCAGCTTGAACTACACCAGTGAGGGCGAGCCAATGGCTAAGACGGTTACGGTGAAGTTGGGGGATGAGGAAGTATCTGCCGATATCGACAACTCCAAGCAGGAAGGCGATGACCAATTTGGCGAGCGCGGACGTGCGCAAGTGACGCTTACCGTTCCAGAAGGCCTAACTGGCTCTCAGAACCTAGAAATCACCACCGACGCTGGTACGCAAGCAATCCTGCCCGTGGAATTGGGTGACGCCAATGGTGCCCCGAAGATACCGCAAGGCTCTTCCTTTGGTGGCGCAGCCCTTGCCATCGTGGCGGCACTAGCGGCAGGAATCGCCTTTATTGGGTTAAATCCCCAGGTGCTGCCGGCACCACTGCGGGCCATCTTTGATGACCTGCGCAAGACTTTTCACATCTAATTAGGGATCCAATTCCTGCGGATACGCGAAAAGCGCTTTTCCTCGCTTAAAGGGGGAAAAGCGCTTATTTTTCTGTGCTGTGTCTTGCATCCTAGTAACCTCAAAAGCCGTGGATATCTTTGAACGGTTTTTACGCGAGGCTACTTTTCAACTAGGAATCGAGCTACATCGAGTTCCTGTTGTCATGTTGTCTACATTAGGCATCTATCTTGCCTTTATGGTCTTGGTAAAGCTTTTTGGTTCTCGCGTATTGACCTCCATGACGGCCTCTGACGCGATCATCATCATTATGTTCGGTGCCGTTGCCGGGCGTGTGATCATTGGTGTTCCACCCACATTAGCGGCGGGTGTTATCGGGCTGACCACGCTGATGGCCCTGGAAGCTGCATTCGGCACCATCCGCAAGGTGGTGAAGTGGACGCGATTTTTGGATCGCCGCCCTGTTCTCATCGTCTTTCAGGGCGAGATGATTGACGATAATCTCACCGTGTCCCACATCACTCGCTCTGACGTGTATTCCGCGGTGCGAAAGGCTGGTTTGGCCCGCATGGAAGACGTTCAGATTATGGTTTTAGAACCCACCGGGCACATATCTGTCATCAAGAATGGTCAGGACATAGACCCAGATATCTTTAATGACCTCGTTGGCTCTGGGTATATCAAACAGGCCAAAGAGTCTTAAAGATTTGATAGAGGGGGGAGAACTTCAGAACTACCTTTCGTAGAACCGCCGTGCAGTTCAATAAGAGCACGGCGGTTAAGCACTCTCAAGGCGCGTTAGCGTTTAGAAAGGAAGTTTGAAGTTCTTTAGAAGGTCATCGATGTTGATGTACTTATTGGCGAAAGCGAAGAGAGTACCCAGTGCACCGACAGCAGCAGTAATAACTTCGATCCAGGCCTTGATGGACTCAGGATTCGCGTCCTTGGAAGACAAGTCTTGCGTTTTCTTGGCGTCGTTTTGCTTGTTTGCGTCCGAATCAATCTTCTGGCTAGGAGCGCCGGTGGAGGTGGCAGATGAGACCTGAGCGGCGGTATCCACATTCTCTGCGGCAGTGGCCACGGTGGTGTCAGCGAGAGTAACGGATAGGGCGGTTGCGCCGGCGAGGAAGGCCTTGCGGGAGAAAAGCTTCATTGTGTTTCCTATCAAGCTTGTGGTGTTCAAATTTTTAGATATTAGACGGCTTCGTAGCTGTCCGAATTACCCCAAGCTGATTTTAATAAAAAACATTATCATTAAGGAATAGGGGTGTTTTGAGGGGGTGATTAATACAGATGGTGTGAATGGGAAGGATGTGCTTTCTGGAGTTAAGTGCAGGTAGGAGGGTATTCAAGGCAAAGCATCGGATATGAAAATGCCCCAGCGCCACGCCACGATTTAGTTCGTGCATTGCGCTGGGGTGAGGCAAATGTAGGGGGGAGGCATCGGCAAGCGCCGATGCCGCAGACTAGGCCTTTACCGTAGCCTTTTTGATCTTTACCTCTTCTGCAGGCTTGCCGTCTTCTTGGCCGCCTGGGAGACCGCCCTGCTCGCCGGTGTCTACGCCGGCCTCGGCAATCTTGTCTAGGGTCTTGAGGCCATCTTCGGTGATGGTGCCAAAGTAGGTGTAGTTAGGAGGCAACTCCGAGTCATCGTAGTTAAGGAAGAACTGGGAGCCGTTGGTATCCGGACCGCTATTGGCCATAGCGACGGAACCGCGGGGGTAGACAACTGGGTTCTGCAAGTCCTCGTCATCAGTTTCATCGGTGGGGTATTCATTCGCAAAGCTGAAGCCTGGGCCGCCGGTACCGGAACCGGTGGGATCGCCGCACTGGAGCACGTTCAAGCCACCAGAGGTCATACGGTGGCAGACGGTGTCATCGTAGAAGCCGGAGTCAGCCAGTTCCGAAATAGCGTGGGTGGTACAAGGCGCGGTGGCACGATCTAGGTTCATCTCGATCGGGCCCTGGGTGGTATCGAAGGATACGGTGACAGTGCCCTCGGTGGAAATATCCTTGCCGTCGGGCTTCTTGGCACCGTGGCCATCCTGCCCATTGTCCTTGTACTCGCACTGGACGGTTGCCGGCAGGGCTTCCGCGCGCTTGCCGCTCAAGGGCTCTGCCTTGGGGGCTTCCTGCGTGGTCTTAGCTTCCGAGGTATCTTCCGCCTGGATTTCGCCCTCAGAGCCATCGCGGGTGGAGAGGAAGTAAATTCCTCCCGCGATGCCGAGGATGACGACGAGCGAGGCTACGGCGACACCAAAAGGACGAGTCTTTTGTTTGCGGTCACGGGACTTTAGCTCGCGGTCGAGCTTGTGCATCGCGTCTTCTCCGCGCTTTTTATTATCTGGCACCGTGGGACAACCTTTCTAGCGATTATCGGTGACGTGTCTCAACTAGGATGATTTTAGCGGCTTTGCGGACGTGGGGCTGACTTGGCTCGGGGATTGGCATCAGCAAAAAGCGGTGAGCTATAGCGGGGAAGCAAAAGTATCAGTACGCTCGGGGCCATGGCTGAAGTTAAATTTTCTGACGAACCTACCCAAACCGCTGGTGAACTTCCCGCAGTAGGGGAGTCCATCCCAGAGTTCACCCTCGTTGGCACCGACCTTTCTGAGGTCACCAATAAGGATTTCGAGGGCAAGCGCCTCGTTATCTCGATTTTCCCTTCCATCGATACCGGCGTGTGCCAGCAGCAGCTGCGCACCTTTAACGAGAAGGCCGCGGGCCTGGACAACACCGTTGTCTTGTCTGTCTCCCGCGACCTTCCCTTCGCGCTGGATCGTTTCTGCGCCGCAGAGGGCATTGAAAATGTGGACACCGCCTCCGATTTCCGCTCCGATTTTGGCGAGAAGTTCGGCGTGACCTTGCAAGGCTCCCCACTCAAGGGCCTATTGGCACGCTCCGTTGTAGTCACCGACGCTGACCACAAGGTCATTTACAACGAGTTGGTGCCGGAGGTAACCACTGAGCCGGACTACGACAAGGCTCTTGCAGCCCTGCAATAAAGCTTTAAGCTGGCAGGATCTTTAAATCCAGCACCCAGCCTTTCCCCATAACCCACCGTGGTTGTGGGCGCGAAGGCTGGGTGCTTTTTGCATGCTTGCGCGGCCTTGGATCAAGAA
This sequence comes from Corynebacterium sp. KPL2680, assembly GCF_040225675.1. Taxonomy (NCBI): domain Bacteria; kingdom Bacillati; phylum Actinomycetota; class Actinomycetes; order Mycobacteriales; family Corynebacteriaceae; genus Corynebacterium; species Corynebacterium sp. KPL2680. The sequence continues at coordinate 99,989 of NZ_JBEHFM010000006.1, read as the reverse complement.
GGCTGATACGTGCGGGGTGCTCAAGGAGCGGTTCTCGTTAGACTTGAGCCATGGACGTTCAAGGATTTACTGCAGGCCCATTTCGCACAAATACCTATATCGTGGCGGAGGGAAAGCGCGCTTTCATCGTGGATCCGGGCATGGATTCCATGTCGAGGGTTCTGGCGCACGACTATGACTATGAAGCCATCGTGCTCACGCACGGGCACATTGACCACACCCGCGAGGCCGGGGACTTGGCACAAAAGCTCGATATCCCCGTTTATATTCATCCCGCAGATAGGTTCATGTTGGATTCTGGGGAGGGCGTCTCTGCCCCGGTGCAGGAGCTATTCCAAGCCTCGAGCATGGTACCCATTGCCAATCTCCGCGAACTCCACGGTGGGGAAGAACTGGAGCTAATCGGGAATACATTTACCCTCCAACACGCCCCTGGACATTCGCCGGGGTGCGTATTGATCTTTTCGGATACTTTTGCCCTTACCGGTGACGTACTTTTTGCCGGGGGGAATGGGGCGCGTCGATCTTCCGGATTCTAATCCACAGGCCATGCTTGATTCATTGGCGGGCCCGGTGTGGGATTTAGACGATGAGCTGGACATTTTTCCCGGCCACGGCCCAACCTCGACCATGCGTGAGGAGAGGGCGACCAACCCATTCCTGCGAAAATCCCATGGGGTACTCTAGTGACCATGAGTGAAGAGAAGCGGTTCCAGGCACTGTCCGCACCGAAGGGTGTGCCAGATTATTACCCACCAGAGTCTGCGACTTTTTATAAGGTCCGCCAGACCATGGTGGAACAGGCGCATCTTTCCGGCTTTCAGCACATTGAATTGCCCATTTTTGAAGATACCGCGCTTTTTGCCCGCGGCGTGGGCGAATCTACCGACGTGGTCTCCAAAGAGATGTACACCTTTGCAGATCGCGGCGATCGCTCTGTGACCTTGCGCCCGGAGGGAACTGCGGGCGTTATGCGCTCGGTCATCCAACACAATTTGGATCGCGGTCAGCTGCCGGTAAAGCTGAACTACAGTGGTCCGTTCTTCCGCTATGAGCGCCCGCAGGCGGGGCGCTACCGCCAGCTTCAGCAGGTTGGCGTGGAAGCTATTGGCGTTGACGATCCAGCACTTGATGCTGAGGTCATCGCACTGGCGGATCGCTCCTACAGGGCCCTGGGGCTGAGCGGGTTCCGCCTGGAATTGACCAGCTTGGGCGACCGGAATTGTCGGCCCGCCTACCGCGAAAAGCTGCAGGAATTCCTGTTCAAGCTGGACATTGATGAGGAAACCCGCCGCCGCGCGGAGATCAACCCCTTGCGTGTCTTAGACGATAAGCGCCCGGATATGCAGGAGCAGCTTGCCGATGCCCCCTTGATGCTCGATTACCTCGATGCCGAGTGCCGCGAGCACTTTGAGACCGTAACCGGCATGCTGGAGGATATGGGCGTGGCGTACGAAATCAACCCCCGTATGGTGCGCGGCTTGGACTACTACACCAAGACTTGCTTTGAATTCGTCCACGATGGCCTGGGTGCGCAATCCGGTATTGGCGGCGGCGGCCGCTACGACGGCCTGATGGCGCAGCTTGGCGGGCAAGATCTCTCGGGCATCGGCTATGGCCTCGGCGTTGACCGCGCCATCCTCGCCCTAGAAGCTGAGGGAATCACCTTAGAAGGCAGTGATTCCCGCGTGGATGTCTATGGCATTGCCTTGGGTACAGCGGCCAAGCGCCGCATGACCGGCATCATCAATGACCTGCGCAAGGCGGGAATCGCGGCGGATATGTCCTTTGGTGATCGCGGCCTCAAGGGCGCGATGAAGGGCGCTGACCGCGCGGGCGCGCGCTTTGCTCTGGTCCTGGGAGATCAAGAACTAGAAAACGGTACCGTTGCGGTGAAGGACTTGGCGGCCCACGAGCAACGCGATGTTGAGCTATCGCAGCTGGTTGCCATTTTAGGACGGGATCTAGAAAGCTAAACGCAGGAGTAAAAAAAGGGGGGCACCGATTAAATTCGGTGCCCCCCTTTTGTGTGTTTTTAACTGATTAGCACTCCACTTGGGAAACGCTAAAGCCCATCGTCTTAGCCAAGCCGCCGAGGGAGGTCTCCTTGTACTTGGAGAGCATATCGCGGCCCGTATCTGCCATGGTTTGTACGGCGTTATCCAGGGTGACGTGGTGGGTGCCTTCGCCCATCATTGCCATGCGGGCGGCGTTAATGGATTTCACCGCGCCGATGGCGTTGCGCTCAATACAAGGGATCTGCACTAGTCCGCCGACCGGGTCACAGGTAAGGCCGAGGTTGTGCTCAAGGGCGATCTCTGCCGCATTTTCCACTTGGGCGGGGGTCGCACCAAGGAGTGCTGCCATTCCCGCAGCGGACATGGATGAGGCGGAGCCGACTTCGCCCTGGCATCCCACTTCGGCGCCGGAAATGGAGGCGTTCTGTTTGATGATCATGCCGATTGCGCCTGCGGTGAGCAGGTAACGGCGTGCGGATTCACGGCAGAAGCCACCATGGAAGTCGCGCGCATAGTGCAGCACTGCGGGAATGATGCCGCAGGCGCCGTTGGTGGGCGCGGTAATAACGCGGCCGCCCGCGGCGTTTTGCTCGTTGACCGCTAAGGCGAAGAGATTGACCCATTCCATGGCGGAGAAGCCAGAGTGTGGGTCATTTTTCTGCTCGAGCAGCTGCGCATACATCTTGGGGGCGCGCCGCGGTACCCGGAGGCCACCGGGCAAGATGCCCTTGGTGGAAATACCATCGGTCACGCATTCGCGCATGATGTCCCATACGAGGTCCAAATGGCGCAGGACAAAATCCGCGCCGCCTTCGTCCTTGTGAAGTACTTCCTCATTGGCGAGGACAATTTCCCAAATATCTTTGTCGTTGGCCTCGCAGAGGTTGAGCAGTTCTTCGCCGGTGGTGAACTCATATGGCACGGTGTCTTCTACGGTTGCTGCGGCAACGCCGGCGGGCACTTCGTGGCTATCGGCGACCTCTGCATCGAGCTCTTTGCGGGAGAGGATGAAGCCGCCGCCGACGGAGAAGTACTGTTCATCTTCAGCAAGGATATTGCCATCTGCATCCCAGGCCTGGAAGATCATGCCATTGGGGTGCTGGGGCAGTGGCTCGTTGTCAAAGGTGATTTCGTAGTCGACGCTGCCAGAAGGGCCAGAAATGGTGCCTTCGCTGGGGATTGTGCCGCCGGCTTGCGGCTCGGCATCGATAGGAACGGTCAGCGGCTCCCAGCCGGCGAGTCCCAGAATGACGGCGCGGTCAGAGGCGTGGCCGCGTCCGGTGGCGGACAGCGAACCGCGCAGTTCCGCAGATACGCGGGCGGGGTGGGTATCGAGGGATTCTAGAAATTGCTTCGCGGCGCGCATCGGTCCAACCGTGTGCGAAGAGGATGGACCGATGCCGATGGCGAAAATGTCAGTAACGCTAATAGTCATGGTGAAAGCCTTAAGAAACCTTTCTTCGTTGCAAGAGAGTTAACAATCCAAGAGCATGAAAAAGAGATTTTCTCAGGCGCGGGGATCCGAGTCGAACATTCTAAAATTCAAGCGTAGAGAAATATGTGACATGTATCAATTTTAGAATATGCGATAGGTATTGCGGCGCTAGTGCTTTCCGTCGTATTGGGACAAAATCTGTTCAAACGGCAGGAATTCCTCGTCCGCTCCGATTCCAGTAGGGCGAGAATGGGGGCTGGGTTTGGGGGCATCGGCAAGCCCGGCAACCCGATCCGTGGGCCGGATCATCTGATCCGCAAGCTGCGTGGCGGCACGCTCGATGCGGCTGCGAATGCGCGTGCCCTCGGCGGTCCCCAAATCCTCAGTTGCCTGGAAAATGCCGGTCGGAACGACGTGGGCGTGCAGGTAATTCAATAGGGGGCGCAGCGCATAGTCCAATATGAGCGCGTGGCGCGGTGAACCGCCCGTAGCGGCCACGATAGTGGGCAGCTCCTCCAAGGCGTGCGCATCCAAGACATCAAAAAACATTTTGAACAGCCCGGAGTAGCTTCCTTGGAACGCTGGCGTGACGGCAATAAAACCATCGGCCGTAGAAAGCTGCTCTTTTGCTTCATCTAATTGGGGCGTCGGGGCCGCCCAATTAGTCATGGCCGTTGCCAATTCAGAAGCAAGGCTGCGCACCTCAATGATGTGGGTGTTTACGCCTTCTCCGCGCGCGGAAATCTTTGCTTCGGTGGCTTCTGCAATAGTTTCAGCTAATTGCCGGGTAGACGATGGCTCCGAGAGCCCGGCCGTGAGGACAACCAAAGATCGCATTGCTTAGTCCTCCTTTCCAGGGCTTACGCGAAAGTGTGGGGAATCTGGGTGTTGCTTGAGCGTGGCATGCGTCGGTGGATCTGAGGGTACATGGTCTGGTCGTCGCTGCTCAAAGCGCCGACGGAGCTCCGGGACGACTTGCGTGCCAAGAATTTCTATCTGCTTGAGCACCACTTCTTGCGGCAGCCCCGCGTGATCAACGAGGAAAAGCTGGCGTTGGTAATCGCCCACATAGTCCGCAAATTTCAGGGTGCGCTCAATAACCTGCTCCGCAGTGCCCACGGTCAGCGGGGTGTAATCGGTAAATTCCTCAAGGCTCGGACCGTGCCCGTACACGGGTGCGTTATCGAAGTACGGGCGGAAGAACTTCTTTGCTTCCTCTTCAGTATCGCCAATAAATACCTGGCCGCCGAGCCCCACGATGGCTTGGTCGGCTTGGCCGTGGCCATAAGAGGCAAAGCGGCGCCGATACATGCTGACCATCTTGGCTGTGTGTTCTTGATTCCAGAAAATATTATTGTGGAAGAATCCGTCGCCGTAATAGGCGGCTTGTTCTGCAATCTGCGTCGAGCGAATGGAGCCGTGCCATACAAACGGCGGGACGCCATCAAGGGGAGCCGGGGTAGAGGTAAACGCCTGCAATGGGGTGCGGAATTTGCCCTCCCAGTTGACGCTATTCTCCCGCCACAGGCGGCGCAGCAAGTGGTAATTTTCCACGGCCAACGGGATGCCTTGGCGGATATCTTTGCCAAACCACGGGTAGACGGGGCCAGTGTTGCCGCGTCCCATCATCAGGTCCACGCGGCCGCCAGAGAGGTGCTGCAAAAAGGCGTAATCTTCCGCGATCTTTACCGGGTCATTGGTGGTAATTAGCGTCGTGGAGGTAGAAAGCTGCAAGCGCTCGGTCTGCGCTGCGATGTAGGCTAGGTGGGTCGTCGGAGAAGACGGAACGAAGGGCGGATTGTGGTGCTCGCCTGTCGCGAAGACATCGAGACCCACTTCTTCTGCCTTGAGCGCGATTTCCGTAATATTGCGGATTCGCTCCGCCTCAGACGGGGTTTCGCCCGTCGTTGGATCGGTGGTTACGTCTCCGACCGTAAAGATGCCGAATTGCATGATATCCCTTTCTACCCTTGATTCCTGCTTATAATCATTGTACGTGACATGTCAACAACGCAGGGGGGGAGATTGTTCCCAATTGGGTAAAGCGGAGAAGGGGAATTAGCGGTAGACCCCGCGCCCCAAGGTGTCGCACTCAGCCATCCGGCCAGAATTATAACCAGCAAGGAACGCCTGCTGGCGTTGCTCAGAAGACCCGTGCGTCCACGCATCGGGCTGAACCTGGCCGGTGGAACGGCGCTGGATATTATCGTCACCCACAGCCTGCGCCGCAGTGACCGCATCCGCAACTTGCTGTTGGGAAATCGGCTCAAGCAGAGCATCCTCGCCCTTATCCGCGTGAGAAGCCCAAATACCTGCGTAGCAATCTGCCTGGAGCTCGATCTTTACCGCATTGGAATCCGCGCCGGGGTCGTTATAGTCAGAAAGCTGCAGCGTGCCCTCAAGCTGCTGAATGTGGTGGCCAAACTCGTGGGCGACAATGTACATTTGCGCGAACGGGCATTGTGTGCACCGTAGTTGCTCAGCGAATCAAAAAACGTGGTGTCGAAGTATGCCGATTGATCGGCGGGGCAATAAAACGGCCCGGTGGCTGAAGATGCGGTGCCGCAACCGGAATTGGTGGAGCCATTAAAAATCACCCGGCCAGGGTTGGTGTATTCAATGCCGGCTTGCTCTGGCAGCTCGGCGGTCCACACGTTATCCACACTCATGGCGGTAAACATCACTCGGCAGTCATCGTATTTATTGCCGTCCTCTGCCGTTTGGCAGTGATCGAAGGCAGAATCATCGGTGCCAGATTGGGTGCTGGATTGTGACTGTTCATTGCCCAGGAGGGCGCCAATATCGGAGGGATTTCCTCCCAATAAGAGGTAGAGCCCTACCAGTACGACGGAGCCGACGCCGCCGCCTATTGCGAGGCCACCGCCACCGCCGGAGGTTGCGCGCTGGCCATCAAAATCGGCACCAGATTTAAATGTCATGACTAAATAGTGCCACACCTTTTCAGCGTCGTCAGTGCGCAGCGGGCACTCCTTTTCCGGGGGCGGGCAGTGGCACTGGGCTCGTGACCGTGTGCTGTGGATTAATTGGGCTTAATAGGAGCGGAAGTAGCGGTGGGATGTAGAATTGGCCAAGTTCCTAGTCTTGTGCTTGGTTGGGCGCGCGCTGTTTACGCGTGGCTGGACCCGCAAGTAACTCCATTTTAGAAGGGATTGAATTATAGTGCTGCGTACCCATTTGGCCGGTGAGCTCCGCAAAGAACTGGCAGAAGAGACCGTAACCCTAACCGGTTGGGTGTCTCGTCGCCGTGATCACGGTGGCGTCATCTTCATTGACCTGCGCGATCGTTCTGGTATTGCCCAGGTAGTCTTCCGTGAATCCGATGTCGCAGAGCGCGCCCACGACCTGCGTTCGGAATACTGCGTCAAGGTAACCGGCGTGGTGGAGCCGCGCCCAGAAGGCTCCGAAAACCCGAACCTGCCTTCCGGAGACATCGAGGTCAACGTGACCGACCTGGAGGTGCTCAATAAATCCGCAGCGCTGCCCTTCCAGGTAGATGATCCTTCCTCCTCTGGCGAGGTAGGCGAGGAGACCCGCCTGAAGTACCGCTACTTGGATCTGCGCCGCGAGCGCCAGGCAAAGGCACTGCGTCTGCGCTCTGCTGCCAACCGCGCGGCCCGTAACGTGCTGGATAAGCACGATTTCGCCGAAATCGAAACCCCTACCTTGACCCGTTCCACCCCAGAGGGCGCGCGCGACTTTTTGGTCCCTGCTCGCCTGAAGCCGGGTTCTTGGTACGCGCTGCCGCAGTCGCCGCAGCTATTCAAGCAGCTGCTGATGGTGGCCGGCATGGAGCGCTACTACCAGATCGCGCGCTGCTACCGCGATGAGGACTTCCGCGCCGACCGCCAGCCGGAATTTACCCAGTTGGACGTGGAGATGTCCTTCGTGGATCAAGACGATGTCATTGCGCTTGGTGAAGAGATTGTCAAGGAGCTGTGGAAGCTCATCGGCTACGACATTCAGACCCCAATCCCGCGCATGACCTATGCCGATGCCATGAAGTACTACGGCTCCGATAAGCCGGATCTGCGCTTTGACATCAAGATCGTCGAGTGCACGGAGTTCTTCAAGGACACCACCTTCCGCGTCTTCCAGAATGAATACGTCGGTGCCGTGGTCATGGACGGCGGTGCTTCGCAGCCGCGCCGCCAGTTCGATGCATGGCAGGACTGGGCCAAGCAGCGCGGCGCCAAGGGCCTTGCCTACATCACCGTCGCAGAAGATGGCACCCTGGGCGGGCCAGTGGCCAAGAACATCACCGACGCGGAGCGCGAGGGCATCGCCGAGCACGTTGGCGCAAAGCCCGGTGACGCCATCTTCTTCGCCGCCGGCGATACCAAGTCTTCCCGCGCGCTGTTGGGTGCGGCCCGCGGCGAAATCGCGAAGAAGCTCGACCTCATCAAGGAAGGGGACTGGGCCTTTACCTGGGTCGTTGACGCCCCGCTCTTTGAGCCTTCTGCCGATGCTACCGCTTCCGGCGACGTTGCCTTGGGCCACTCCAAGTGGACCGCGGTGCACCACGCCTTTACCTCGCCGAAGCCAGAGTGGATCGATTCCTTTGACGAGAACCCGGGCGAGGCCACGGCCTATGCCTACGACATCGTCTGCAACGGCAACGAGATCGGCGGCGGTTCCATCCGTATCCACCAAGAAGATGTGCAAAAGCGCGTCTTTGAGGTCATGGGCATCGGCGATGAGGAAGCACAAGAAAAGTTCGGCTTCTTGCTCGATGCCTTCTCCTACGGCGCACCTCCACACGGCGGCATCGCCTTTGGCTGGGACCGCATCGTGTCCCTCTTGGGAGGCTTTGACTCCATCCGCGACGTGATTGCCTTCCCGAAGTCCGGTGGCGGCGTGGATCCGCTTACCGATGCCCCCGCGCCCATCCCCGCCGCACAGCGCAAGGAGACCGGCGTGGACTTCAAGCCGGAGAAGAAAAAGAACGGCGAAGAGGCTAAGGCCGCGAAATCAGAGCAGGACAACTAGCTCTTAGGCTCGCTATCACGACACCATTTTTAGGGTAAGCGGGGCGCGCGCCCTCGCCGCAGCGGACACTTGTGCGGCGAGGGTGTAGCCCCCGCTTTGTGTTGGCGGGCATACTGGATAGAACTATGGTTGATACACAGACAGTGCTTTCGGCCGATCAGGTCATTGGTGCCGCATCGGAAATGTTGTCGCGCCGCTTTGGTGGCACGCCAGAAATGTCGGATATTGAGGATTTAGGCGGATCCGGCAATGCCTTAGTGCTGCGCGCGAAAGTTGCCCCTAGCGCCTTTTTGCCGCATCGCTCTGTGGTTATCAAATACAATCCAGTAACCGGCTACGGCGTTGATGACGCAGCGATGCTGCGCGAGGTCGTGGCCTACCAATTTACCACCGCTTTAGCAGAAGACGTGCGCCCAGGGCCGGTGCTGCTCGCGCACGATTTAGACCGTCGCATCATCGTATTGACGGATTTGGGTGAGGCCGAAACGCTCGCGGACGTGCTTTTGGAATCCTCCGATGAGGATCGCATTCGGATCCTGCGTTCATTGGGCACAGCATTGGGGCATATTCACGTAGGAACCGCGGATCATGAGCGGGATTTCGAAACCTTGCTGAATCGCACCTTGCGGCATAACCCGGAATACGCCGATCACCAATCCGTGCGCGATCAGTCCTTGTATCGTTCCATTGGTATCGGGCTGAACCTGCTTGATGAGGCAGGGCTCAAGGCCCCAGAGAGTTTTCGCAGCTTGGCCGGTCAAGCCGCCGAATCCCTCGCCTCCGGCAAGGATAGGGCCTTTACTCCCTTCGATCTCTCGCCGGATAACATCATCGTTTCTAAGCGCCTGCACTTCCTGGACTATGAATGGGCGGGGTTTAGGAACGTGGGCTTTGATGTCGCCTGCGTTATCGCGGGCTTCCCACAGTTCCTATTTTCTAAACCAATCACGGATAAGGAAGCGGATACATTCCTCGCGGCATGGTCGCGCGAAGTATCTGAGGTATGGCCGCGCTTTGCCGATGAAGAAGAGCTACACGGCCTTATCGTCGCCTCCCTCATTGGTTGGGCCCTGTCTAGCGTGACTACCATGCACGCTGGGGGAATTGAGGGATTGGTTGCCCTTGCTAGCGGGGACGCAGAGATTGTTCACGACCCGCAGCGCTCGATCCTGCGCCCGCCGGACAGCGGGCCATTTAACGAGGACGAGCTATTGGTCCGCCAAGACCTCTATGAAACCTTCGACGCGCTCGCGCGCTACGCCGCGCAGTGTGGAACCGCACCATGTACGGCAATCGCGGAATTTGGCAACCTTGTTGCCCGCCGCGTTCACGACGAATAATCACTACACCTTTCTGGGGAGCTAAAACCACATGAGCCAGGATTCTCTCTTCGGTGCCTCTCCCAATGCTGGCGGCAGCAAGGGAGGCGATGGCTCGGCATCGTCTTTTCCCACGGCCAATCTCTTTGCCACGCACTCCGGTTCGCCCTTGGCCGCGCGCATGCGTCCACAGACCCTAGAAGAAGTCGTGGGACAAGACCACCTCCTTGCTCCCGGCAAGCCGCTGCGCCGCTTGGTCGAAGGATCCGGCGAGGCCTCGGTCATTTTGTATGGTCCGCCCGGGACCGGCAAGACAACGATTGCCTCGCTCATCGCGAGCCAGATGGGCCAAAACTTTGTTGGTCTCTCCGCCCTTGATTCAGGGGTAAAACAGGTGCGCGAAGTCATTACCCATGCCCGGCAGGAACTCATCCACGGCCGCAGAACGGTGCTTTTTATTGATGAGGTGCACCGCTTCTCCAAAACCCAGCAGGACGCCTTGCTGGCAGCGGTGGAAAACCGGACGGTCCTGCTCGTTGCAGCGACGACCGAAAACCCATCCTTCTCGGTCGTCTCGCCGTTGCTGTCCCGCTCGCTCCTCCTGCAACTGCACTCGCTGAGCGAGGAGGATCTTAAGGGCGTAGCGCGCCGCGCCCTAGACAGCGACCGGGGGCTTGGGGAGCGCGACTTGACCATTACTGAGGAGGCGTTAAACCAGCTCGTCGTGCTCTCTGGGGGCGACGCTCGGCGCAGTCTGACCTACCTCGAAGCGGCCGCGGAAGCAGTTGACGATGGAGGCGAGATCACCGCGGCCACGATTACGGATAACGTGAATCGGGCGGTGGTGCGCTATGACCGCGACGGCGATCAGCACTACGACGTGACATCCGCTTTCATCAAGTCCATCCGCGGCTCTGATGTCGATGCCGCGCTGCACTATTTAGCGCGCATGGTTGAGGCCGGCGAGGATCCGCGGTTTATTGCCCGCCGTCTGATGGTTCACGCCTCAGAGGATATTGGCATGGCTGATCCCACGGCCTTGCAAGTCGCAGTCGCGGCCGCAGAGGCGGCACAACTGATCGGTTTGCCTGAAGCGCGCATCCCGCTGGCGCAGGCAACGATTCACTTGGCGACGGCGCCGAAATCGCCGTCCGTAATCGCTGCCATTACTAAGGCACAAGCCGATGTCGCCGCCGGCAAGGTCGGCCACGTGCCGCCGCACCTGCGCGATGGGCACTATGAGGGCGCAAAACGGCTGGGAAATGCGACGGGGTATTCCTATCCCCACGATGATCCGCGCGGGGTAGTGGAGCAACAATACCTGCCCGATGAGCTCGAGGGCACCGTATATTATGAGCCCACCGAGCACGGCGCTGAAAAACGAATCTTTGACTATATTGGCCGTTTGCGCAGGATACTTCGCGGCAAGCGCCGCTGAGTGCGAGCCTGCTCGGCTGGTTTTGGCCCCACCGATGGGCAAGGCCTGCCCACCAGTAGGTAAAGTTGGATGGGTTAGAAAGCTTCTTGATGGAAGATAAAAGCTTAGACAGTTAGGATTATTGCTCGTGAAGACTCATGAGATCCGGGAACGGTTTACCCAGCACTTCGTCAATTCTGGTCACGAGGTTGTCCCCAGCGCCTCCTTGATCCTGGATGACCCTAACCTGCTTTTCGTTAACGCGGGCATGGTGCCCTTCAAGCCCTATTTCTTGGGCCAGCAGACCCCACCATTTTCCCAAGGCCTTGCCACCTCTATCCAAAAGTGCGTGCGCACCTTGGATATTGAGGAGGTGGGAATTACCACCCGCCACAACACCTTCTTCCAAATGGCGGGTAACTTCTCTTTTGGCCAGTACTTCAAGGAAGGCGCTATTTCCAATGCATGGAACCTGCTGACCAAAGACGTAGCCGACGGCGGCTTTGGTCTTGACCCGGAGCGCCTGTGGGTCACCGTGTACCTCGATGACGATGAGGCAGCGGAAATCTGGCGCGATAAGATCGGCGTGCCAGAAGAGCGCATCCAGCGCCTTGGCATGGAAGATAACTACTGGTCCATGGGCGTGCCGGGTCCGTGTGGTCCTTGCTCGGAAATTTATTACGATCGAGGGCCCGAATACGGCAAAGACGGCGGCCCGATCGCAGACGATAACCGCTACATGGAGATCTGGAACCTCGTGTTCATGCAAAATGAGCGCGGCGAGGGAACCGGAAAGGGCGATTTTGAGATCGTCGGCGAGCTGCCGAAGAAAAACATCGATACCGGCTTAGGCATCGAGCGCGTGGCCTGCCTGTTGCAGGGAGTAGACAATGTCTATGAGACCGACCTGCTCCGCCCGGTTATTGACGTTGCTGAGGAGCTTACCGGCGCCACCTACGGCGAGAAGGCAACGCAGCAGGATAATATCCGCTTCCGCGTGGTGGCTGACCACTCGCGCACCGGCATGATGCTCATCTTGGATGGCGTTACCCCAGGTAATGAGGGCAGGGGCTATATCTTGCGCCGCCTGTTGCGCCGCATCATTCGCTCCGCAAAGCTGCTCGGCGCCGAGGGCGCCACCATGGAGCGCTTCATGAATACGGTCATGGATACCATGACCCCGTCTTATCCTGAGATTGCGGATAACCGCGAGCGCATCCTCCGCGTGGCCATCAACGAGGAAAAGGCGTTTTTGAAGACGCTGGAATCTGGCACCAAGCTTTTCGATGAAGCCGTGGATGACCTGCGCACTACCCACCGCGCGAAGACCCAAAAGGTGCTTTCCGGTGATAAGGCTTTTGAGCTGCACGATACCTATGGGTTCCCCATTGACCTCACCCTGGAAATGGCGCAGGAAGCCGGCCTTGACGTGGACATGGAAAGCTTTAATGCCGCCATGGGCGAGCAGCGCCGCCGCGCCAAGGCCGATAACCAAGCCAAGAAGCACGGCCACACCGACCTCTCCTTGTACCGCGACTGGGTAGATAATAACCCCACCGTATTCACCGGTTATGAGGAACTGGTCTCGGGAGCGAACGTCATCGGCCTGGTCAAAGATGGCCAGAAGGTCAACGAGGTGCACGAGGGCGATGAGGTTGAGGTTATTTTGGACCACTCGCCGCTCTACGCTGAGTCCGGCGGACAGATGGCTGACCGCGGCCGCATTTCTGCGGGCGAATCCCTTCTGGAGGTCAATGACGTCCAGAAGATTGGCAAGAAGCTGTGGGTACACAAGGCTTCCGTTACCGCCGGTGGGCTCGATCTTGGCATGTCTGTTGAGGCTTCCGTAGATGAGAAGTGGCGCCACGGTGCGACCCAGGCGCACTCGGCCACCCACCTCATTCACGCAGCCCTGCGGCAGGTGCTGGGACCCACTGCCGTGCAGGCAGGCTCCCTTAACCGTCCGGGCTACCTGCGCTTCGACTTCAACTACACCGAGCAGTTGAGCAAAGAGCAAATGGAAGAAATCGCCCTGATTACTAACCAGGCGATCGACTCCAATATGGCCGTCAACACCATCGAGACCTCACTGGAAGAGGCTAAGGCGATGGGTGCTATGGCTCTGTTCGGTGAAAACTACGGAAACCAGGTGCGGGTGGTGGAAATCGGCGGACCATTTTCCATCGAGCTCTGCGGCGGCACCCACGTTGGTTCCTCGGCAGAGATCGGTCCCGTTTCCGTGCTCGGTGAGTCCTCGGTTGGCTCCGGTGCCCGCCGCATTGAGGCTTACTCCGGTATGGATGCCTTCCGGTACTACTCCAAGGAAACTGCGCTGGTAGAAGGAGTTTCTCGCGAGCTGAAGGTGCAGTCGGAGGAGCTCCCAGAGCGCATTTCGCAGCTTTCGGAGAGGCTCAAGGCCGCTGAGAAGGAAATCGAGGTCCTGCGCAAGGCGCAACTGACCGCGCGCGCCTCTGAATTCATCGACTCGGCTACCGAGGTCAATGGGATCAAGACCATTACGCTGCAGCTTCCCGATGGCACCTCGGGCGGCGACCTGCGCACCGTGGCCACCGATATCCGCAACCGCATGAAGGATACGGCCGCTGTCATCGTGCTCGGTGCAGTGGACAAGGGTAAGTTCCCGTTCATTGCGGCCGCTACGGCCAAGGCGGTGGACGAGGGCGTGAAAGCTGGTGACATCGTCAAGCGCCTCGGCGAATACGTCAACGGTCGCGGCGGCGGCAAGCCGGACATGGCGCAGGGCTCCGGCACCGCGCCGGAAGGTGCGCAGCGGGGCTTCGAGGCCGTCAAGGACCTTTTGCAGTCGCGCTAAGGGCTTATTATGGCAAAAGTTAAACCAGATTCCCCGGGAGTAGGTGACCCAGGCGAGGGCCGCCGGTTAGTACTCGACGTAGGCACAGTGCGAATTGGCGTTGCGGTATCCAACCGGGAGGCCACCCTCGCTACCCCTGTGGAAACCGTTCCCAGGAAGACCGGTTTCAAAGACCGCGATCAAGAAGACATTGATCGAATTCTGGAGCTTATTGAGGCATATTCCGCGGTAGAAGTCATTGTTGGTTTGCCGCGTGATTTACAAGGAAATGGGTCAAAAAGTGTAAAACACGCGAAAGAAATTGCGTTTCGGATTCGACGCCGCTTGAATCAAGATGAAAATATAGATAAAGTTCCACCACCAGTACGCTTGGCTGATGAACGTTTGACGACGGTAGCGGCAACCACCGCGCTGCGCGCGTCCGGCGTGTCCGAAAAGAAGGGCAGAAAAATCATTGACCAAGCTGCAGCGGTGGAAATACTACAGTCCTGGCTGGATGGGCGTGCTAACGCGCTCCGCTCGGATGATGCAGTAGCCCAGCCTTCAAACTCAGGAGACTAAACACGTGAGCCGTAACCAACAACGCCTCGGGCGATCGATGGATGATAAGTACGTCAAGCGGCGCCAGCGCGGCATCGCCGTGGTGGTCGCATCCGTCATCGTCATTTTAGGAGCTCTGATCTACATCGGAGTACGCATCGGCACTTCTTCGGCCGACTACGAAGGGGCCGGTAACGGCACCACGCAATTGGTGGAGGTCCCCGAAGGGTCGTCCATGTCCGAGCTGGGCCCCACGCTCGTGGATAAGAATGTGGTCAAGACCCAAGAGGCATTCGACTCCGCGGCGTCGATGAACCACAGCGCCAGCCAGATTCAGCCTGGCTTCTACCGCCTGCAGGAAGAAATGAGCGCGGCGAATGCGGTAGAGGCATTGCTCGATGAAAACAACCGTGTGGACATGCTTGAGGTCCAAGGCGGTGCGACCTTGGAGGATGTCAAGGTCGTCGGCGGTGACGTGCGCTTTGGTATCTACTCCTTGATCTCCCAGGTTAGCTGCGATGACGGCAATTGCTTGGAGAAGGAAGAGCTGGAAAAGGCAGCGGCAGAAACCGATCCTAAGGAGCTCGGCGCACCCGACTGGGCACTGGATGCTATCAAGAAGCGTGGAAATGATCCGAAGCGTATTGAGGGCCTGATTGCCCCTGGTCAGTACGTCCTGGACCCGAATATGAGCGCCAAGGACATCCTGAAGGACCTCATTACCCGCTCTGCCAAGCGCTATGAAGAAACCGATATCGAAAACCGCGCTAAGGCCATTGGGCTTTCGCCGTACGAGCTTTTGACCTCTGCCTCCTTGGTGGAGCGTGAGGCACCTGCCGGCGAATTCGACAAGGTTGCCCGCGTCATCCTGAACCGCTTGGACGAGCCGATGCGCTTGGAGTTCGACTCCACCGTGAACTACGGCCTAGAAGACGTGGAGCTTGCCACCACCGATGAGGCGCGTGCGGAGAAGACGCCGTGGAATACCTACGCCAAGGAAGGATTGCCGGATACGCCGATTTCCTCGCCTTCTGATGAGGCAATCCGCGCCATGGAAGAACCTGCCGATGGTAACTGGAAGTTCTTCGTCACCGTGGATAAGGACGGCACCACCGTGTTCTCTGATACCTACGATGAGCACCTGGACCGTGTGGACGATGCCATCCGCTCCGGCGTCCTCGACTCGCAGCGCGAGGGTGAGGGAGCAGGAGCCGGCAACGGCGATGCCGCCTCGGATCAACCGGCTGAGTAGGCACTAGGCCGCAGCCAGAAAGGTAGACGCTCTTCATGCCGCGCGCCGCAGTACTCGGTAGCCCCATCGCTCACTCTTTATCGCCTATCCTGCACAACGCAGGGTATGCCGCAGTGGGGCTCAAGGACTGGTCCTATACCCGCTTTGAGGTTACGGCCGATACCCTCGCCCCATTCCTAGAAGAATGCGGCCCCGAGTACCGCGGCTTTTCCGTGACCATGCCCGGTAAATTCGCCGCGCTCGAGGTTGCGGAAGAACAAAGCGAGCGTGCACAGCTCATCGGTTCTGCTAATACCTTGGTTCGCACCCAGCACGGTTGGCGCGCGGACAACACAGATACTGAGGGCGTGCGCGGCGCGCTGCAAGAACTCATCGGGCTCCGGCCCGTGTCTCAGGCCCTTATCATTGGCGCGGGTGGAACCTCCCGTCCGGCGCTGTGGGCTTTAGCAGAACGCGGAATCGACCAGGTAACCATCTTGAACCGCTCGAACCGCCAAGCAGAGCTCCAGCCTTTGGCGGACCGGCTGGGACTCAATCTGCAGTACGCTACTTTTGACGATGATCTCGAGGATCTTTCTCGCTCCGCGGATTTGATTATTTCTACCGTTCCTTCGGCAGCGTTAGAGGATTATCGCTTCCAGCTTGCTCACGCCCCAGTACTCGATGTGATTTATCATCCGTGGCCCACGACGCTCGCCGCCTGCGCCGCTGCGAATGGCTATTTCACCGTGGGTGGGCACGTCATGCTGGCACATCAAGCATTTAGTCAATTCGAGCAATTCACCGGTCTTACCGCACCGCGCGAAGAGATGGTTGCGGCACTGCAAGAAGAGCTTCGCCTTCGCAATCTCTAATCTTTCTGGGAATACGCCCATGTGCGCCGCCATGCCATGAAGAGCGGCAGGGCGGCGCTTAGCCTTATGTCATGGGGATTTTCGGGGGAATAGTTTATGGCCTGTGGGCGTCTGCGTTGTCCTGGTGGGATATCGGCGAGCGGCGTTTGCCGGATGTGCTGACCATCCCGGCTGGGCTTTTATCTGTCACTTTTTTCAATTGGGGCGGTTTATTGTGGCCAGTACTGTACCTCCTAGTGGCTCTGCGGGGTGCTGGCATCGGCGGGGGAGATATTAAATTGGCCCTGCCACTGGGGATGCTCGTTGGTGCCACAGCAGGACCATTGGCCGTCCTCATGGCCTGTGGTGGCGCAGCTGTACTCACATTGCTGGCAAGCGGTATCGTGAACGTCAAGGGCGGCGTGCCTCACGGTCCCTCGATGGTGGTATCCGCTGGGCTGGCTATGGTGGTTTATCCCCTCATTGAGGGGGAGGCGAATATATTGGGGTGCCTAGTTGCTCCTTGTGGATAGGGGCCGTGCGATAATACCCGCATGCTTCGTTGGACTACCGCTGGTGAATCCCACGGCCAGGCACTGATCTCCATGCTGGAGCACATGCCGGCCGGAGTGCCCATTACCCGTGCTGATATTTCCTATCAGCTTGCACGGCGCCGCCTAGGATATGGTCGCGGCGCGCGCATGAAGTTCGAAGCCGATGAGGTAACGCTCCTCGGCGGCGTCCGCCATGGGCTGACGATTGGTAGCCCCATTGCCATCATGATCGGCAATACTGAATGGCCGAAGTGGACCACCGTCATGTCTGCAGATCCCATCGATATGGAGGATGAGGACGTAGCGAAGGCGATGAATTCGGGCCGGGGTGCACCCTTGCAGCGCCCGCGCCCAGGCCACGCTGATTTCGCGGGCATGGTGAAATATAACCACAGCGAGGCCCGCCCCATCTTGGAGCGCTCTTCTGCCCGGGAAACCGCCGCACGTGTTGCCGCCGCGACGGTAGCGCGGAACTTCCTACGGGAAACGTTGGGAGTTGAGGTCTTCTCCCACGTGATTTCTATCGGCGCATCGCAGCCCTATACCGGAGCTTCCCCGAGCTTTGCGGATATCGAGGATATTGATAATTCTCCGGTGCGCGCCTTTGACAAAGACGCCGAATCGGCGATGATTTCAGAGATTGAAACCGCAAAGAAGCAGGGCGATACCTTAGGCGGAATCGTAGAGGTGATCGTCGATGGTCTACCTATTGGCCTCGGCTCACATATCTCCGGCGATGACCGCTTGGATGCGCAGCTTGCCGGAGCCTTGATGGGTATTCAGGCCATCAAGGGCGTAGAAATCGGCGATGGCTTCGAAGAGGCACGTCGACGCGGTTCCGAAGCCCACGATGAGATGGTCCGCACCGAGGATGGTGTCACAAGGCTCAGCAACCGGGCCGGAGGCTTGGAAGGCGGCATGACCAACGGGCAGCAATTGCGTGTCCGGGCCGCCATGAAACCGATTTCCACGGTGCCGCGCGCTTTGCACACGATTGACATGGAAACAGGTGCGGATGCCACGGCAATTCACCAGCGTTCAGATGTCTGCGCAGTGCCGGCAGCAGGAGTGGTGGCTGAAGCCATGGTCTCACTCGTGCTAGCGCGCGCAGTTTTAGATAAATTTGGCGGGGATAGCTTGAGCGAAACCTCCCGCGCCGTTGCTGCATATGAAGAATACGTATCGCAGCGTCTCGCTTTTAACCAGGAGTAAATGATGACAACGCCAACCGATGTAACGGGACAGCCACATCCTTGCGTCGTTTTGATTGGCCCGCCAGGTGCGGGAAAATCCACGATTGGCCGCCGGCTTTCGCATGCGCTGAATTGCGATCTGGTGGACTCGGATCACCTGATTGAAATGGCCGAGGGAAAACCCTGCGGTGAGGTCTTTAGTGAGAGAGGCGAACCAGCGTTTCGCGAGCTTGAGGCCGAACATGTCGCTGCAGCCCTGCAAAAGGGTGGGGTAGTAAGCCTTGGTGGGGGCGCGGTGATGACGGCCTCCACACATGAGCTTCTAGAGCGCCACACGGTCGTATTCCTCGATATTTCCGCAGAAGAAGGCGCGCGCCGCACGGCCGACGATCGCAATCGTCCGGTGTTAGCGGCAGATAATCCGGTTGAACATTATCGGTCCATTGTGGAAACGCGCAGGCCCTTCTATCTGGAGGTGGCCGATTTCCGCGTGCGCACGGATACTCGCTCCCCGCAGCAGGTGGTGGGGGATATCCTGGGCTTTTTAGAAACCCTCTAGGCGGGAAGTTACACCTACCCGCGCAATCCTGCAGGCTATCGCTCCGTAGAAAGGACACCATCATGCCCACCATCGCCGTTAACGGGCCGAGCCCTTATGAGGTCCGCATAGGAGCTGGACTCAGCGAAGATATCGCACGGCGCTGCGCGGACACAGGCGCTGATAAGGCAGCAATCATCTTTCAGCCGGCCCTGCGCACCGCAGCAGAAGAGCTCGCAGCATCCGTTGAAGCACACGGCGTCATCCCAGTCTTGTGCGAGGTGCCGGATGCCGAGGCGGCGAAGCAACTTAGCGTGGTGGGAAACGTGTGGGACCGCCTTGGTGAGGCGGGCTTTAGCCGCAGTGATGTCGTCATCGGCGTCGGCGGCGGGGCAACCACGGACATGGCGGGTTTTGTCGCTGCCGGGTGGATGCGCGGAATCAAAGTGATTCAGGTCCCTACGACCCTTCTCGCCATGGTTGATGCCGCAGTGGGCGGGAAAACTGGAATTAATACGAAGGCCGGGAAGAATCTCGTCGGCGCCTTCCACGAGCCGGACTCTGTATTCGTCGATCTGGAGCGCCTAGAGACCCTCCCACAGGCGGAGATCGTGGCTGGTTCTGCTGAGATCATTAAGACTGGGTTCATTCATGATCCGGTCATTGTGCAGCACTACGTGGAAAATCCAGGTGCTTGCCTTGACCCACGCGGTGTTCTGCCTGAATTGATCGAGCGATCTATCTCGGTAAAGGCTGCGGTGGTGGGAGAAGATCTCAAGGAAGCCGGGTTGCGCGAGACCCTCAATTATGGGCATACCTTTGGCCACGCCGTGGAAAGGCAGGAAAAGTATGTGTGGCGCCACGGCAACGCGGTAGCCGTAGGAATGATGTTCATTGCCCATCTTTCCCACCACCGGGGCCTCATAGATGCAGAACTGGTGGATATGCACCGCAGTATCTTGAGCAATATCGGGCTGCCTACGACGTATGAACCGGGCAAATTCGCGGAATTATATGAGGCAATGACCCACGATAAGAAAAACCGCGATGGGAAGATACGTTTCGTGGCGCTCACCGGTATCGGCGCGACGACGCGGATAGAGGGTCCGACGCGCGAAGAGCTAGAAGCGGCATATACCGCCATCACGGAGTAGATATGAAAATCGTTGTTCTCAATGGCCCGAACCTAAATAGGTTGGGCAAGCGCCAACCGGACGTATACGGTTCCACGACGCTAAGCGATGTTGAAAAGCTCGTGTCCGAGCATGCGGCGAAGCACGGGGCAGACATCGAGTTTTTCCAGTCTAATTTTGAAGGCGAGCTCATCGAGAAGGTCCATGCGGCCGCCGATGCCGGAAGTGCCGTCATCATTAACCCAGGTGGGCTGACGCATACCTCCGTCGCCTTGCGCGATGCCCTGGCGGAAATTGCCGATGGCGCAGGCTTCGTCGAGGTGCATATCTCCAACGTGCATGCCCGCGAAGAATTCCGCCATCATTCTTATTTGAGCCCCATTGCCCGCGGCGTCATCGCCGGCCTGGGGGTCTTTGGGTACTGCGCCGCGGTGGATTATTTGTGCCAATAATTGCCGGCCCGAATCGCGCCTTTTCGGGTGCAGGCGGTACGTAGGTACTGAACCTAGCCATCATCGCCGCGGAAATAGATATAGTGGAAGAATAAATTTTTACACTTCAATACGATTCCCGCAAAGGATGATTCTATGGCACTTGCAGATACCCGGTTCAGCGATCGCCGCCGGAAGTTAGCCGCCGAATTAGCTGGTCAGCGCATTGATGCGGTATTGGTAACCCACTTAATCCACGTCCGCTACTTGTCCGGGTTCTCCGGTTCCAACGGTGGGCTTTTGCTGCGCAAGGATCTCTCCGCGCTCATGGCTACCGATGGCCGCTATACCACCCAGATTGCCCAGGAAGTTCCGGATCTAGAAGCTGTAGAGGGCCGTGCTGTGGGCAAGGTGCTCCTGCAGCAATTCGACAAGGATGAGACACCGGTTCGCGTCGGCTTCGAAGCCGACTACATGTCCGTGTCGGAACTGGAAGATCTGAAGGATTCCGCACCGGATGGGGTCACCTTGGTGCCGATTTCTGGAATCATCGAGGACATCCGCATCACGAAGGATCCGGTAGAGCTAGAAAAGCTCGAGGAGATCGCGGCGCTTGCTAACCAAGCATTGGAAGACCTCATTTCCGCCGGTGAGTTGCGTGCGGGCCGCACGGAGCGCGAAGTCGCCGCTGACCTGGAATTCCGCATGCGCATCCTAGGATCGGAGCGGGTGAGCTTCGATACCATCGTGGCCTCTGGCCCGAACTCCGCCATGCCACACCACGGCGCGGACGATCGCGTGATTGAAGATGGAGACTTGGTCACCATCGATTTCGGCGCTCACCTGCGCGGATTTAACTCTGACTGCACCCGCACCTACGTCGTGGGTACGGCAAATGACTTTGCCAAGGAGATCTACGATGTGGTGCTGCGCGCCCAGCAGGCCGGTGTCGAGGCTGCGGTTGCGGGCACGTCGCTTTCCGATGTCGACGCCGCCTGCCGCACCATCATCGCCGATGCCGGCTACGGCAACTACTTCGTGCACTCCACCGGGCACGGCGTGGGCTTGGACGTGCACGAGGCCCCCTTTGCCGCCACGACCGGTAAGGGAGAACTGGCCCCGGGAATGACTCTTACCATCGAGCCGGGCGTGTATGTGCCGGGCAAGGGTGGCGTACGCATCGAAGATACGCTCATCATCACCAATGGAGCCCCAAAGATCATTACCGCTGCCTCCAAGGACTTTACGGAGCTGCCGGCATAGGTAGGCTTGGTCCCGTAACTCCTCCCTCCTAAAGGCGGAGATTTTAGGGGGTACCGGTGGCTCAGCGGGTGCGGGCTATCCGGTAGGCTTATACTTTGCTTTCAACCTTTCAACCACAATATTCGGGAGTTTAACCGCAATGGCTGATACTACTGATTTCAAGAACGGACTCGTTCTCAAGATTGACAACAAGCTGATGCAGATCACTGAGTTTCAGCATGTGAAACCGGGCAAGGGCCCAGCGTTTGTGCGCACCAAGCTCAAGGACGTTGTCTCCGGAAAGACCGTGGACAAGACCTGGAACTCGGGCGTCAAGGTAGAAACCGCTACGGTGGACCGTCGCGATATGACCTACCTGTACAACGACGGCACCAGCTATGTCGTCATGGATGAAAAGACCTTCGAGCAGTTCGAGCTTTCGCCGGAGAAGTTTGGCGATGCCGCCCGTTTCCTGCTGGAAAACATGCGCGTGCAGGTCTCCTTCTACGAGGATGAGGCATTGTTCGCAGAGCTTCCTATCTCCGTCGACCTCAACGTAGAGCACACCGAACCAGGTCTGCAGGGTGATCGTTCCTCAGGCGGCACCAAGCCCGCGACGCTGGAGACCGGCGCCGAGATCCAGGTTCCGCTGTTCATTGAAATCGGCAATGTACTAAAGATCGATACCCGCACTGGCGAGTACCTGTCCCGCGTCAATAACTAGGGCTTTATCTTGTCTGATAACACTGCTAAGCGGGATATCAATCATAAACGCCATACCGCGCGCTACCGCGCACGCCGGCGCGCAACGGATATCCTCTATGAAGCGGAGAACCGGGACGTTGATCCCGTGGCTATCGTTGAGGATCGCGTTGCCTTGGCGCGCGAAGATCGCTACGCGGTAGCGCCGATTGCGGACTACACCAAGGTCATCGTCCAAGGTGTCGCAGAAGAGCTAGACGCTATCGATGACACGATCTCGCGGTATCTTTCCCAGAACTGGGAGCTGCACCGGATCCCCGCCGTCGACCGCGCTATCCTGCGCCTATCGGTCTGGGAGCTGCTATTTAATCCGGACGTTCCCACCGCGACGGCCGTCGTCGAAGGCGTGGAGCTAGCCTCGCAGTATTCCCACGATCAAGCCGCACCGTATATCCACGCGGTCCTGGATGACGTCGCGCAATCTCGTTCTGAGTTAAGCCCGATGAATAGCGTCGGTCAAGAGGAAGAAAGCGACGACGCGGAAGCCGAGGATTCCCGGGAGGACTCTGAGCCTTCGGCGCACGCAGAGGCATCAGAAATGCCGAAGACGCCAGAGGAGTCTGGGGAAGCCTCCCCACGTGCGGAATCGGAAGAGGATAATTCCTAACCCATTCCCAGTTTCCCCAGTTCCCCGGCTTGCTTAACTTAAGAGGCAAAGAAGCCAGGGAACTGCTCTTGCCTTCCCGCCGCGGGGAGCCGCGGGAGGAGGCCCCGGTTCGCCCCGGTTCACTCGGCCAACACCCAAGCGTTTGTACACTGTTTGTCATGGGTAAATTTAAGATCAAAGATGCGCTAGACCTGCGCGCCGGCAAAACCTTTCGGCTTGCAGATGTTGATCCCACGGCAACTCCAGGATTCGATGGCTCAAAGTCCGACTTAGAGGACCGTTTTAAACGCTATGACGATGAGCTCTATGACTTGCAGGAACGCCTTTTTGCCAATGGCAGGGCGCATAGCGATGACGCACCTTCGCTCTTAGTGGTCCTGCAGGGCATGGATACCTCCGGTAAGGGCGGGGCGATTCGCCACGTCTTTTCCGTCTTTGATCCGCAGGGCACTAAGACCGTGGGTTTTGGTAAGCCCACGGAAGAGGAAATGGAACACGATTTCCTGTGGCGCATCCGCAAACACGATCCGGTTCCTGGCCAGGTCGTAGCCTTTGACCGTTCCCACTATGAGGACGTCTTGATTCAACGCGTGCATGAGTGGGTGGATGAGGAAGAGATCGACCGCCGCTTTGAGGCGATTCGTGAATATGAGCAAGAGCTCGCCGGAAAGCGGGTAAAGATCCTCAAGGTCTTCTTGCATATCTCGCCGGAGTTCCAAAAAGAAAACCTCATCGAGCGGACCGAGCGCGAGGATAAGTACTGGAAGTACGATCCTTCAGATCTTGAAGAGCGCGGCTATTGGGATAAATACATGGCCGCCTATGAGGATGCCATCCGCCGGACGGATGAGCTTTGGGCACCGTGGTTTGTTATCCCCACAGATAATAAGAAGTACGCGCGTATGGCCTTGAAGTACCTCATTGTTGATGCACTGCGGCACCTTAACCTATCGTGGCCTGCGCCCGAATTCGATCCGGAGGCAGAAAAGCAGCGCATTCTCGATGCGGACTAGGCATTAGCCGCGGTGCTGAGACCCTAAGGCAGGGTAAAGGCGCCTAAAAATCCCCGCATCTCCGCCGCGCCGCATTGCGTGATAGCACGAGGCGGGGCGAAGCAGGTGCGGGGAGAGCAGCCTAGAAAAGGCGGCTTAGGCGTTTTCTGACGGCGTGGAGTTTTCCTCGCCGCCGTTGCCAGCCTTCGCAGCGGTTTCAGATCCGAGCTTGGCCATTTCCTCGGCGGCAGAAACCATGGCGTCTTGGCCGTTGATAACGGCGTCGACGGCCTTTTTCAAAGCGGTGGTAAGTTGCTCATCGGTCATTCCGGCGGCGGCCGGGATATCGCGCTCGGTGCGGACGACGAGCATATCGTCGTGTTCAGAAATAACTGCTCGCGCGCCGAATGCTACAGAGTTGATCTGGTTGGCGGCGAGGAAGAGCCCGGCATCGGCCTTGGAGAATGAGGCATCAGTTGGCACGTCGCAGCGCACGATGACGACGGAATCCAAGACCGCAAACATGGTGGGCAGGCCATTGAGGTTGGCGGTGGCGGCGTCAATTTCGCCCTCTACCTTGGTCAACTCAATATCGAAGGTGCCCATGGCGGCAATGACGCGGTCCAGATCGACCTCGGGCAAATTGTTTTCGGTGGATGCGGTGGATGCATTAGTCATGGTTATGCTCCTCCCAGGTGACAAGCTGTGGGTAGTGCTCTTCAACAAACGCCATGGACTGCAGCATGGAGTCCAAGGTGGACATTACAAAGGCACCGATCTGGTTGCGGGACAGGCCGTGGGAAATATTGATTTCGCGCACGCCGGAGACGGCCAGATTATTCTCAGACGATTCAAAAAAGCGCAGGGTAGGCGCGAAGTGCTGTTGGTTCCATTTATTGAGAACCATGAGTAGTTGCGGGCCCTCAGAGGCTGGGGCATTGCCGCGCCAGACGGAGTCTGCGACGAGGACATCGTCACGCACCTGCAGGGCAATGGCAATATTGGAAAAGCCGGTGCGCAGTATCTTTACCGTTTCGCCTTCGCCGACGGTTTGTTCTTCTACGCGGTACTCGAGCTTTTCGGAGTCAAAAATCTCACCGATGCGCTCGAGGGTGACGTCCTCAATGGGCGTATCGGGATACAGGGTTGGTTCTTCAGACACGTAAGTAGTCTCAATCCATGTACAAATCGGGGATAATGGTCAACCCTGCCTAGTTTACCTAACTACACCGGCGCTTTCTGGCAAGTGAGTATTGCGGCAGGTCTTGTTCACAGTCCGGCACACGGATTGAAGTGTTCCAGGTTTTGTTCCGTTTGAGTAGCTGGGAAAATCTGGAACATGCCTAGAAAATTTGACCAGGATGCGAAGGACCGCATCTTGGCGGAAAGCATGTCACAGGCCGCGTGCTAGGCAGTAGCTCCAAAGCTCGGGGTTTCATGGCACACGGCTCGTCAATGGACTTAAGCCTGCTCGTCGTGCAGGAAACACCCCAGAAACTGTGCCTGAAGATTTGGCTGCGGAAAACGCGAGGTTACGCCGTGAAAATCACCAGCTACGCGACACTAATGAGCTACTGAAGGCTGCGTCAGCTTTTTCGCCTCACGACCAGGCCCAAAGCCTCGGTTATGATCCGGTTCATCGATAAATACCGGAATCGTTTCTCTGTCGAGTTCATCTGCAAGACGTTGAAAAATAACCGGGCTGGCGGCTTTATTACTTCGCGTGGTTATCGCCAGTCTAGGGCCCGTGGGTTAAGTGCTCGTCGCCTTCGTGACGGCCGTGCTGGTTAAATGCATTGGTGCTGTTC
The DNA here is from genome assembly GCF_040225675.1 of Corynebacterium sp. KPL2680. Taxonomy (NCBI): domain Bacteria; kingdom Bacillati; phylum Actinomycetota; class Actinomycetes; order Mycobacteriales; family Corynebacteriaceae; genus Corynebacterium; species Corynebacterium sp. KPL2680. The sequence continues at coordinate 74,075 of NZ_JBEHFM010000006.1, read as the reverse complement.
ATCGGGATAAGTACGGTGTCTACGGTGTATGGAAGATGTGGCATGCGCTTGACCGTGATGGAATAGATATCGGTCGTGAGCAAACTGCCCGGCTGATGCGCCTGGCTGGTGTTTCTGGCAAGGGCAAAGGCGGATCACCAATCACAACGCGTACACCTCAACGTTGCGGCTCTGCGCCCGGATTTGGTGGAGCGTGAGTTCAAAGCCCAGGGCCTTAAACACGCTGTGGGTGGCTGACATTACGTATGTGCGCACGAAGAAGGGCTTTGTGTATGCCGCATTTGTCACTGACGTTTACTCCCGACGGATCGTTGGGTGGGCGTTATGAGATTCCATGCGCACTTCAGGCATTGCCGCTGCAAGCACTCAATCAAGCGACCCAAGTGTGCGAGGGAAACAACAGGTCTTATTCACCATTCGGATCACGGCTTATAGTACGTCAGCGTTATCTACAATCAGCGCCTTGCCCAGCACGGGATCGCTGCTTCCACTGGGACTGTCGGTGACTGATATGACAATGCTCTAGCTGAAAACGTTAACGGCGCTTACAAGAATGAGCTGATCCATACTCGCAGGTGGGATGATGTTGTCGAGGTAGAAATTGCGACATTCGAGTGGGTGTCATGGTGGAACGAGGTAAGGCTCCACCAAAGCCTGCGATACGAGCGTGTCAAGTTGTTTGTGTGTGGGGCTAGGTTTATAGGTATTTGTCGAAGCGGTCGGGAAAGGCCACGGCCATTTGGTTGATGGCTTGTTTCCAGCCGGAAACTCGGGCTCCTTTCACGAGCCTGCTGGCTGTAGCTGAGGCCCGTTTGCCTTGTTTTGCCCGCTTGATAGCTCGTTTGTCTTCAATATTGCAGATCATCAACCACAACGTTTTTAACGCGGATTCATCATTAGTAAATTGGACCCGGTTACGCGTGGCTTTACGCAGCTGATTGTTAAACGACTCAATCGAATTCGCCGTCATAGATAACCTTCCTGGCCGCTGGAGGAAACTGCACAAATGGCACGAATCTATCCCACGCATCCTCCCAGACCTTGACCGACTGAGGATACTTCACACCCAGCTCAGACACGGAAAATTCCTTCAACGCCGCTTCTGCCGTGGATTCATCAGTAGCCGTATAAACCTTCTTCAACGCTGCCGATACGCTCTTGCGGTCACCATAAGATACCCACCGGTTGGCAGCACGAATTAAGTGCACGATGCAGGTTTGTACCATGGAATTCGGCCATGTTGCCTCTACAGCCTGCGGCAAGCCTTTCAGCCCGTCACAGCAGACAATAAAGACGTCTTTGACCCCACGATTGGAAAGATTGGCACATACCTGCGCCCACAATGAAGCGCCTTCTTCTTTGGCAATCCACAATCCCAGGATGTGTTTGATGCCGTCGAGGTCCACGCCGATAGCCATATAGGCAGACTTGTTGACAACTCTGCCGCCGTCGCGGACTTTAATGCGCAACGCATCCAGGAATATCACGGGGTAGAACTCATCTCACTGGCGGTTTTGCCAGACCATGATCTCATCGCCGACGGCATCAGTTACTGCAGAGATTGTTTCATGGGAGATATCTACCCGCAGTGCAGTAGCCATATGATGCTGGATATCCCGAATGGTCATTCCGCCGGCATATAAGCTGACAATCATATCGTCAACATCTGTCAGCCGCCTTAAGCCTTTGGGCACCATCATCGGGACAAACGTGCCGTTTCTGTCTCGTGGAACATCAATGCTTACTGGCCCGTAATTAGAATCTACGGTTTTCGGATACGTCCCATTGCGGTAATTATCTTCTTCCAGCACTAGCTTTAGCTGCTCTATCACCGGATGCATAGCCCAGGTGGGTATCCATTTCCGCATTCAGCCCGCGGGTAATTGAAGCTTGCAACATACCGCGAACCAGGTCATTGGCATCCGTGGTGGACGTGCCTAGCTCATCAATCAGTTTCGCGATTTCAGGGTTAGCAAGAAGCTTCTTTTCAATCGCATCAATCTTGGCCTTATCAGCTTAGATCTCGTCGTGGCACACTAGTCATTCTGGCTTATCTCCTTATGCAGGTTGGAAACCTACACAAACCATTAGACCCTCTCTGGGATACCGAACCCCAGCCGAGGTGGAAACCGAATTGTGGAAGCAGAACCCGCAACAGGGAATAATAGAAATTAAGGCAAATGCCTAGGAACAAAACTCGGGGCACTTCAGCCCGAGTTCACCCCAAGCACGTAGGGGTCGGCAAGAACGTTGCGCACCACCACCTGGAGGGCAACACCGGCCACCGCAAGCCCCGCCCCGGCGACCACTCCGAGGACAACGCGCGGCAGCCGCACCTGCCACACAATGACGCGGGTGGGTTCAGCCACCCCATCAAGACCTGCTCCCCACAGATGATGCGCCAACACGTGCAACACCTGACCGGGCGGAATGGACACAGCCCCAACGGTGGTGGCAGCAGCAACTGCCACAACAAGAGCGCAGGTGAGGGCAATAATCCATGTTGCTCCTGTGCGGTGACTGTGGCGCAAACTGAACGAGTAGACTGTTTCCCAGCGTGGGGAGGGTGTCATGCTGTTTGTGCAGGAGGTTTGTCATGCAAAAACGTTATCTGCCGGGTGTGCACCCCCTGTCAGAAAAGTCTCGCCCCGAGTTCATGCCTCGTGCACAGTGACACCGTAGACTTATCCATCAGATACACAGCTACCCAATGCACTCCACCCAAGAGGAATTATGGCCCACCACACCATCGCCACAGCCTGCAACGACCTAGCCCGCGCCCTACTTGCAGTTGAGCGTGAGCTTGCCACCGACCGGCGAACCAGCCCAGAAGACCAGCTGAAAGTCCCCATCTCCACTTTCTTAACGGCCGTGGGAAACGCCCGCTCCAATCAGGTCAACGTCTTTACCGAGCACCGCCAACTCTCCGGCGACAATGTGGAGGGCGTGTGCCTGGACATGGCCGTCAAAAACGGTCGCGGACAGCTCACCGGCCACCTGGAGCTGAAAAGCCCCAACAAATCCGCCAACCCATACCGGCAAAGCGGATGGTCGAAACACGACAAGAAACAGTGGAAACGCTTAGAAAACCACTCGAACCTGATCTACACCAACGGCTGGGAGTGGACACTACTTCGCCACGGGGCAGGACAACCCCTCGCCCACATCCAACTCACCCCCAATCGCGAGGGCGAACTGCCAGAAAACCAGGTGGAGGAACTATCCAACCTGCTGGATCAATTCCTTTCCTGGAAACCCACCTCACCCTCCAGCCCTAAAGGATTGGCCGACCAGCTGGCACCACTTACCCGCCTGCTGCGCGATTCAGTAGTGGAGATCATCACAGACAACACCCCAGACGCGCTCGACAACCTCTACACAAACTGGGGCAAAGACCTCATGCCGGGAGCTACCGTCGAAGGCTTCGCCGACAGCTTTGCCCAAACCTTTACCTACGCCCTCCTGCTGGCGCGCGTGGAATCCGCCGTTCCTGCTGACACGTTTACCGCTTCCGACGTCACCCCAGACCTACGCCATAATGGCCACCGGCTTATCGGCTCTGTCCTGGAGGTAATGGCGCAGCCAAGTAACCGCATCCTGGTGGAGGGGCCGGTATCCCTCCTGGAATCTGTCATCGGCGCGGTGGATGTAGACAAGTTCACCTCTGATGCCGACCCGTGGCTGTACTTCTACGAAGACTTCCTCGCAGCCTACGACCCGAAAATGCGCGCTGATGCGGGCGTGTACTACACCCCAGTACAAATCGTGGAAATGCAGGTAAGGCTTCTCGACGAGATTCTTAAAACCCGCTTCGGCCGCCCCGACGGCCTGGGAGACGATGCCACCAGCGTCCTCGACAACGCTACCGGCACGGCCACCTACCCGCTGGCGGTAGCTCGCCACGTTTTGGGCCAAGCTGCATAACCCCAGGATGCGGCCCGCAGCCTCGCTCAACGTCTTTATGCGTTTGAACTGCTCATGGGGCCGTACGCGGTGGCTCACATGCGCCTTACACAGATGCTGGAGTCCACCGGAATTGAGCTGGGTAAAGACGGCGTTAATGTCTACCTCACCAATTCGCTGACCGACCCAGGCGACGTATCTGCCGACGGCAATCAAATGACCCTCTGGGAGGTCATGGCAGACATTAACGAGGAAACCCGCAAGGCGGGACTGGTCAAAAACGACCAAACCCCCATCCGCGTCATCCTCGGCAACCCTCCCTACGACCGTGGCTCACGGAAGAAAGCTCTGGGAAGCGGCTCCACCGAACACCGCAACATTGTCCTGGAGGAGCACAATGGACACCCAGCTCTCCTAGATGATTTCATTGCTCCATTAACCGAAAAAGAGCAGGGAAGGCAGGTGAAAAACCTCTACAACACCTACGTCTATTTCATCCGCTGGGCCATCTGGAAAATCTGTGAACAGCGCGAGAACGAAACGGGTGTAGTCAGCTACATCACCAGTTCCTCCTACCTGCGAGGCCCAGGGTTTGCAGGCTTGCGCGAATACATGCGCAAAGTCTTCGACGAAATCTGGATCGTAGACCTAGGAGGCGAGGGGCGCGGCGCTCGAAAAGAAGAAAACGTCTTTGCCATCCAAACCCCGGTCGCGGTCTTCTTCGGAATCCAGCACCCCAAAAACTCCAGGGGACAGACCAGGCACCACGAGACTCGTGTTAAGAGGCAAGCCACTGTCTATTACCAACGTGTTGGGGGAACCCGACAAGAAAAACTGGATGCAATGGCCGGTGTATGCCCACCAGAATCTGGAGGTGAGTGGGTAGAGCTGCCGGAAAAGGACTGGGGAGACAAGTTTGTACCCTCCACGGCAGCCGCATTATCTGACGGTGTTCCCCTCGACATGATTTTTCCTTGGAGCGTTTCTGGTGCACAGTACAAGCGTAAATGGCCTATTTCTCCCGACCCACAAGCATTAAACAAGCGCTGGGACAAGCTCTTTACTTCCGACTCTGTGGACGAGGAACTATTTTCCCCAGACCGAGATTGCACCCCACAGGTGAGAAAAAACGACGTGTTCACGGATGCGCCATTGCCAGTGCTTGCCGGTCAGGACGGGAGGGAAAGCATGGTAAAGCCTGTGCGTTATGGCTACCGTAGCTTCGACCGCCAGTGGTGCCTTCCCGACCACCGCGTAGGCACATATCTCCGGCAACTTTTGTGGAACAGCTGCTCAAACAGTCAGCTTTTCTTGGTGACTCTCACCTCAACCACTCTGGGAAACGGCCCCGCAGTAACGCTTAGTCCGTACGTTCCTGACATGGACTTTTTTAGAGGATCGTTTGGCGCGAAAAGCATGCATCCGCTCTACCGCACCGCAGGCACCACCCAGCCCAACATTTCCTCCGCACTGCTTGCAGCGCTTTCCGCCACGTACAACCGCGAGGTGGAGCCATTCGAGGTTGCGGCCTACGTGGTGGGCCTCCTGGGCACCGGGGCATACACCCAGCGGTTTGGTGAGGAATTGTCCGAAGCTGTCGCACACGTCCCTTTTACCGCCGACACCGCCCTGTTTGAGCAGGTCGTAGACTTTGGCCGCCACATCATTTTTGAGCAAACCTGGGGTGAGCGCGGAGGAAAACTCAACCAGTTTGGCCAACCCACCGGCACCCGCTTTAAGGGAACAGCCACCATCGCCATCCCCACGCCGGAGGGAACCTACCCCGAGAACTGGGACTATGACGAGGAAAACCACCAGCTCCAGGTGGGTACAGCACGCTTTGACCATGTTCCCCCGCAGGTCGCCAGCTTCGAGGTCTCCGGCATGAACGTGCTGTCTTCCTGGCTGGGCTACCGAATGAAAACCCCGGCAGGAAAATCCTCCTCACCACTGGATCAAATGCAGGCAGACAATTGGCACCTCGACGGCGAGCTGTTGGAACTGCTGTGGCAAATAGAGTTCATGGTCAACGCCGAAAAAGAGGGCAGACAGCTGCTCGAACAGGTTGTCTCCAGCAACCTAATCAGCGTTGCAGACCTGGGCCAGCCAACCCCACAGGAGCAGAAAGCCCCACCCAAAAAGCAGCGGGGAACCTTACTCTAAGCGGCCTACCCCTGTGGCTGGGCGGCCTGCTGCTTTTCCCGGTACTTTTGCTCCGCCAGGCTACGGAAATCCTGCGGGTTGGCCATCCACTCGGACAGGGGGCGCGCATGTCAGCGGCCGGAATCTGCGCCGACAGGTAGGTACCAAACTGGGATTCCAGAACAGGGTTAAGCTGCTCGACGTACTGGGCCATACCAATCGTTTCAATCAGCCCATCCCACATTTCGCGCGCCTGCGCATCATCGGACAACATGACCTCCGCGTCCTGCGCCGGAGCCTCCTGCTGTGGGGCATTATCTTCCTCGCGTGGTTCACTCGGGGAGTTCTGCGGGTGCTGTTGCAAAGTTGGGTGGAGAGCAGCGAAGACTCAGTTTCTCATTCCCTGATGGCCGCTGCGTGTGGGCGTTGTTAGGCCGTCTCGAAGACCCGGTTGACGATCACCGCGTCCGAGTTCGGTTGCCCGTAGGCAAACATCGTGCCTTGTCCTTTCCGCAATGAGTGCATCGCCTCCATCCCTTTCAACGTCCAATATGCAGATGTCCGGTTCTTAAACGCGCCTTTCGGCCCGAGGATCCGCTTCAGCCGACCATGGTCGCCTTCCAGGATGTTGTTGAGGTATTTCACCTGCTGGTGTTCCACTGTTGGCGGGCAGATTCCCTCTGACTTCAACTCGGCGATTGCCCTGGCTAGGGAGGGTGCTTTATCGCCGTTGATCACTCTGGGATACCCGGCTGACGCATTGGATCTGCCGGCCTTTACCAGGAAACGCTTCGCTGCGGCCACGTTTCGCTTCGGAGAGAGGTAAAAGTCCAGGGTCTGGCTACCGGCGGTGATCGCCCGATAGAGGTAGCACCACCTGCCGCCGACCCGGATATAACCCTCATCCACCCGCCAGGAACTGGCCTGCCAGTCAGGTACCTGCCGGTACCACCGTGTTTGTTTGTCCAGCTCAGGGGCGTATTTCTGAACCCAGCGGTAGATCGTGGTGTGATCGGCCGGCACGCCCGCTCGGTCATCAGTTCCTCCAGATCGGAGCGTGTCAAGTTGTTTGAGTGTGGGGTTAGGTTTACAGGTAATTGTCGAAGCTGTCGGGGTAGGCCACGGCCATCTGGTTGATGGCTTGTTTCCAGCCGGAAACTCGGGCTCCTTCCATGAGTTTGCCGACTGTCGCTGAGACTCGTTTGGACTGCTTTGCCCTCTAGGCTATGCCACCGCGATTCTGGAGGGTGCAGAGTGGGTGGACTCCGAAGAAGACGTGGCCGAGCTCACCGGGTATCACTCGGTGCGCCAAGGTCCTGCACCCATTGTGGTGCAGTCCTCTTCTAAGGCGGAGGAGGCCGCGGTGCTTGCCGCGCACATTAAGGAATGGACGCAGGGCGAGGAAGACGTCTCCATCGGCGTGCTCACCTGCACCAACCAGCGCGGTGAGGAGATTGCCCGGCAGTTGGGCGAGTTTGAGGTTGCCGTTAGCGCCGGTCGCCGTACCTCGCAGGAACGCCCGGTGGCCGTTATGACGATGCACAATGCGAAGGGGCTGGAGTTTACCCACGTCATCCTCCTTGACGTCAACGCCGAGGCCCTCCCGCAGCGCTACCTATTCAAGGGGCTGGCACCCGCTGAAGCCGACGAAGCGCTACAGCGCGAGCGAGCACTGCTCTACGTTGCGGCGTCGCGCGCCCGCGACATGCTCCTAGTCAGCGTGGTGGGGGAGGCATCGGAACTCTTGTCTGCCTAGAGCGTTTCGGCTGCTAGGAGCACTGCTGTGGCCTTGACCTACAGCAGGCTTTCGCCGCCGAGTTCGTGCGCTAAGGCGCCGTCGATGGTGGGGTAGCGGAAGGTATGGCCTAGATCCTCCAGCACCTGTGGCTTGACGCGCTGGTCGGCCAAGGCGAGTTCTTGCGCGCCTTGCTTGCCCAGGAGCAGGGCGGGGCCGAATTGGGGGATCGGTAGAATGGTGGGGCGGTGCAATTCGGACCCCAATGCGGAGACGAAGTCCTTATTAAGCACCGGGTTTGGTGATACCCCATTGACCGGACCCTTAACCTTCTCATCCACGATGGCGCGGATATAGGCATCGGTGAGATCGTCTAGTGCCACCCAGCTGTACCAAAAGTTGCCGTCACCAAAGGCGCCGCCAAGCCCTGTGGAAAACAGCGCGCGCAACAGTGGTAGCAGGCCGGAGTTGCCGGACATCACGATGCCGGTGCGGATATTGACCACGCGCTTTCCGGCCTCGCGGGCGGGGGTGCAGGCCCGTTCCCAGCTCGCTGTGACATCGGCAAGAAAGCCCTCGCCGCGCTCGGCGTCCTCGGAAAGCAGCTCATCGCCGCGCTCGGAACCGTAGAAGCCGATGGCAGAGGCGCACACCATGGCCTGCACGGAATCGGTGGCGGCCACTAGGCGGGCGAGGTTTTCGGTGGGGCCCACGCGGGAGTCGCGGATATCGGACTTGTGGCTGTCATTAAAGCGCCCAAAGATGGGTTCGCCCGCCAGGTGTACGAGCACGTCGACGCCTTCGAGGAGATCGGGCCGCGGGTGGTGCGGGCGCCATTCGCGCTGGCCTGCCTCCGCCGTGCCGCGCACGAGCTGGATCACGGTGTGGCCCAGGGTTTGTAGCTGTGCGGTCAGGGCGCTGCCCACGCTGCCGCGCGAGCCGGTGATGGCGATGGTCAACGCCTTTTGGCCGAGCTGGCCTTCGCGCAGGCGGTTTTCAAAGGCAATATCCTGGGTGAGTTGGTGCTGCCGGTAGGCGAATAGCGAGTTGAGGGCCGCAGCGGGAATGCGGGTATCGACCTCGTCTGTAATCAGCGTGCCGCCTGGGTGATCGGCAAAACGGTGCGTATGGCGCCACTTGGCAAATTTGCGGATGGGTGCGTTGACGCAGACATCGCTGAAACTATACCCGGCTTGGTAGCGCGCAAGGTCGTGCTGGGCCGTCCATTGCAAACCGCCGGGAAGGGCGAGCAGGGAGGTACCATCGCCCAGATCGGTAGCCTGCTGCACCGGCTTCATAAAGGCAAAAGGCGCGTTCAGGCGCGTCAGCGCCCCTGGCCGGGTGTGCCATTGCCAGACGTGTTCGCGGGCGGCTGGGACTACGTGCTGTGCAGAGAAACTCACTGCGTGATGCACCTCTTTCGACTGAGCCTCACCCACGCGGTGGGTAAGGTGCTAAGGTAATACGTGTCTATCAGCATAGACGTCTACAAGTTCATTGACAGGCATCCTTTAAGGACCGCACCGTGAGGCGGGGAAGGAGGTCACGATGAGTGGAACTGACGTGAACGCGAACCAGTTGGAGCTTTTAAGCTCCGATGATGTCTCGCGTACCGTTGCACGCATCGCGCACCAGATTATTGAAAAGACGGCGCTCGATTCCGCGGAAGCCCCGCGGGTCATTTTACTGGGCATCCCCTCAGGTGGAGTGCCCCTAGCGCAGCGCCTCGCGCAGAAAATGCGCGAGTTTTCCGGGGTCCCCGTTCCGTGGGGCTCGCTCGACATCACGTTGTACAGGGACGATTTGCGCAATTTCCCGCACCGCGCCCTGCAACCGACCTCCATCCCAGACGGTGGCATCGATAATGCCACGGTCATCTTGGTCGATGATGTCCTTTATTCCGGCCGCACTATCCGCGCCGCCCTCGATGCGCTGGGCGATGTCGGCCGGCCTTCGATTATCCAGTTGGCCGTATTGGTTGACCGCGGGCACCGCGAAGTCCCCATCCGCGCCGATTATGTGGGCAAGAACCTGCCCACGGCGCGGGAAGAAGATGTCTCCGTATATATCCAAGATATCGATGGCCGCGATGCCGTTGTTCTCACCCGCTCTACGTCCGCGGGCGATACCGCGCAGATAAGGGGAACGCACTCATGAAACACCTCATTGATAGCGCGGAATTATCCCGCGCAGAGATCATCGGCCTTTTGGATGAGGCCGATCGCTTCCGCGAGGCGCTCGATGGCCGCGAGGTCAAAAAGCTTCCGACGCTGCGCGGGCGCACGATTTATACGCTCTTTTATGAAAACTCCACGCGCACGCGCTCGTCTTTTGAAACGGCCGGCAAGTGGATGTCCGCTGATGTTATCAACCTTTCGGCGTCGACCTCCTCTGTGAAAAAGGGCGAATCCCTGAAGGATACGGGCTTGACGCTGGCGGCCATCGGCGCCGATGCGATCATCATGCGCCACCCGTCTTCCGGCGCACCGCAACAGCTGGCCCAGTGGGTGGACCAGGATGGGCAGGGTCCCGCAGTCATCAACGCCGGTGACGGTGCGCACCAGCACCCGACGCAGGCGCTGCTTGATGCCGTTACGATGCGCCAGCGCCTAGGCCTGCGCGGCGATCATGGCTTCGAGGGCCTGAAGGTAAAGATTGTGGGCGATTGCCTGCACTCGCGCGTCGTGCGTTCCAACGTGGATCTCTTGCACACCTTGGGCGCGGAGGTCACCCTCGTGGGGCCTGCGACCTTGATGCCTTGGGGTGTGGACAAGTGGCCGGTGCGCGTGTCCTATGACTTTGATGCAGAGCTTGCAGATGCCGATGTCGTGATGATGCTGCGTGTGCAGCAAGAGCGCATGGACGGCGGCTTCTTCCCGTCCCACCGCGAGTATGCGCAGCTATTCGGGCTATCGCAGCAGCGCGCTGCGGCGCTGCACAAGGACGCCATCGTCATGCACCCAGGTCCCATGCTCCGCGGCATGGAGATCAACTACACCGTGGCCGATATGGATAAAACCACGGTATTGCAGCAGGTCAACAACGGTGTCCACATGCGCATGGCAGTGCTTTTTACGCTGCTGACCAATGGCGATAACGCCGGGATTTAAATCGGGCAGAGCATAAGCCACGTAAAAGGGAGAGAAAATGACTACGTACCCAGCTACCGGCCGGCTGTCCGCCCCGGCTGAGAATCCACTACTGATTAAAAATATTCGCCTCTACGGGGAAGGCGAGCCCACCAACGTCCTCGTTCGCGGTGGGGTTATTGACTCCATCGGGCCCGAGGTGAAGGCAGAGGGCGCCGAGACCATCGAGGGCGACGACAACGTACTGCTGCCTGGCTTGGTTGATATGCACGTGCACCTGCGCGAGCCAGGCCGCGAGGACACCGAGACCATCGAGTCCGGTTCCAAGGCCGCGGCCAAGGGCGGGTTTACCGCGGTCCTTACCATGGCCAATACCACGCCGGTCACGGACCAGCCGATCATCGCCGAATCCGTGTGGGCAAAGTCCCAGGCACTGGGGCTTTGCGATGTCCACCCAGTCGGCTCTATCACCAAGGGCCTGGAAGGCAAGTCCTTGACGGAGTTCGGCATGATGGCGCGCAGCGAGGCCAAGGTGCGCATGTTCTCTGATGACGGCAAGTGCGTGCAAAACCCACAGCTGATGCGCCGCGCGCTGGAATACGCCAAGGGCATGGACGTGCTGCTGGCCCAGCACGCCGAGGATGACCGCATGACCGGCGGGTCTTCTGCCCATGAGGGCGAAAACGCCGCCCGGTTGGGCCTGCGCGGCTGGCCGCGCGTGGCGGAGGAATCCATCGTTGCCCGCGACGCCCTGCTGGCCCGCGATTACGGCAACCGCGTGCACATCTGCCACGCCTCCACACAGGGCACAGTGGAACTGTTGCAGTGGGCAAAGGAACACGATATTCCGCTGACTGCAGAGGTCACCCCGCACCACCTGCTGATGACCGATGACAAACTGCGCACCTATGACGGCCTTTTCCGCGTGAACCCGCCGCTGCGCGAACAGCGCGATACAGAGGCGCTGCGCCAGGCGCTTCTTGATGGCACTATTGACTGCGTCGCCACCGACCACGCACCGCACGGCTCCGAAGACAAGTGCGTGGAATTCGAAAACGCGCGCCCCGGCATGCTGGGGCTGGAATCCTCGCTGGCGGTCATCGCCAAGCTCTTTGTGGAAACCGGCCTGGCGGACTGGCGCTTTATCGCCCGCGTCATGTCCGAGCGCCCCGCCGAAATCACGCGCCTGCCAGGCCACGGTCGCCCCTTGGAAGTGGGGGAGCCAGCCAACTTAACCATCGTTGACCCACAACACCACTGGGTATCCGATTCCGCGCAGCTCGCATCCAAGTCCCAGAACAACCCCTATGCGGGCGAGGAATTTGGTGCGCGAGTTACCCAAACCATCTTGCGCGGCTCGGTAACGTTCGATCTGAACGCCGCTACTCAGGACTAACCTTGCACACAGCACCCAATCAAGGCACAGAAAGGCCACGACGTGACTGATAAAACCCCAGCAATCCTCGTCCTTGCGGATGGGCGTACCTTCCGTGGCTACGGCTTCGGCGCTACCGGCACCACCCTCGGCGAGGCCGTATTTACCACCGCGATGACCGGCTACCAAGAAACGATGACGGATCCGTCCTACCACCGCCAGATCGTTGTCTCCGCCGCCCCGCACATTGGCAATACCGGCTGGAACGATGAGGACAACGAGTCCCACGGCAATAATATCTGGGTCGCGGGCCTGGTTATCCGCGATCTGTCCCGCCGCGTATCCAGCTGGCGCGCCGAGCGCAGCTTGAGCGAGGAAATGCAGGCCCAAGGTGTCATCGGCATCCGCGGGATTGATACCCGCACCTTGGTGCGCCACCTGCGCAACTACGGTTCCATTTCCGCGGGCCTCTTCTCTGGTGAGGCTGCCACCCGGCCCGTCGAGGAACTCCTCGCGGAGGTAAAGAGCCAGTCCTCCATGGAGGGCGCGGACCTTGCCGCCGAGGTATCTACCGATAAGCCCTATGTTGTTGAGGCCAAGGGGGAGAAGAAATACACCATCGTCGCCTTTGACATGGGCGTGAAATCCGCCACGCCGCGCTACCTTTCCCAGCGCGGTATCGAGACCATCGTGGTGCCGTCTACCACCACCTTTGCAGAAGTTCAGTCCTATAACCCGGATGGCGTCTTCGTCTCCAACGGCCCGGGTGACCCGGCCACCGCCGACGACACAGTTGCCACCATTAAGAAGGTACTTGAGGCGAAAATCCCGTTCTTCGGCATCTGCTTTGGCAACCAGCTGCTCGGGCGCGCGCTTGGCCTATCCACCTACAAGATGAAGTTCGGCCACCGCGGTATCAACGTCCCAGTACGCAACATGCTTACCGGTAAAATCGATATCACCTCCCAAAACCACGGCTTCGCGCTGCAGACGCCAGATAACTACGACTTGGCCGATGAAGATGCCGAATTCGCCTCGGACTTCGGCCCGGCACACATCACGCACATCTGCTTGAACGATGACACGGTCGAGGGCGTCGCCCTGCGCAATGGCATGGCCTTCTCGGTGCAGTACCACCCGGAATCCGCCGCCGGCCCGCACGATGCCAACCCGCTCTTTGATCAATTCTTAGAGCTCATGGCCAACCACACCCCGAATAAGTAGTCACCCAGGAAAAGGAAGAAAATATTATGCCAAAGCGCACTGACATTAATCACGTCCTGGTCATCGGCTCCGGGCCCATCGTCATCGGCCAGGCCTGCGAATTCGACTACTCCGGAACCCAGGCCTGCCGCGTCCTGAAGGACGAGGGCCTGCGCGTGACCCTGGTGAACTCGAACCCCGCGACCATCATGACGGATCCGGAATTCGCCGACCACACCTACGTCGAGCCCATCGAGCCGGAGTACATCGAAAAGATCCTGGTCAAGGAGGCAGAGGAAGGCCACCCCATCGACGCCGTCCTGGCCACCTTGGGCGGGCAAACCGCGCTCAACGCTGCGGTGCAGCTAGACCGCCTGGGAATTTTGGATAAGTACGATATCGAGCTCATCGGCGCCGATATCGATGCCATCGAGCGCGGCGAGGACCGCCAAAAGTTTAAGGACATCGTGGCCTCTGTAGGCGGAGAATCCGCTCGCTCGGCGGTGTGCCACAACATGGACGAGGTCCACGAGACCGTCGACAAGCTCGGCCTGCCCGTCGTGGTGCGCCCGTCCTTTACCATGGGTGGACTGGGTTCCGGCCTAGCCTTCAATAACGATGACCTTGAGCGCATCGCCGGCGGCGGGCTTGCGGCCTCGCCTGAGGCTAATGTGCTCATCGAGGAATCCATCCTCGGTTGGAAAGAATACGAGCTCGAGCTCATGCGCGATGGCGACGACAACGTGGTCGTCGTGGCCTCTATTGAAAACGTCGATGCCTTGGGCGTGCACACCGGTGACTCCGTTACCGTGGCTCCGGCGCTGACGCTGACTGACCGCGAGTTCCAGAAGATGCGCGATTTGGGCATCGACATCATCCGCGAGGTGGGCGTCGATACCGGCGGCTGCAATATCCAGTTCGCCTTGAACCCAGACGATGGCCGCATCATCGTCATCGAAATGAACCCGCGCGTCTCCCGCTCCTCGGCGCTGGCCTCCAAGGCAACGGGTTTCCCCATTGCCAAGCTGGCCGCGAAGTTGGCCATCGGCTACACCTTGGACGAGGTGCAAAATGACATCACCGGCGAAACCCAAGCGGCCTTCGAGCCGACGTTGGACTATGTCATCGTCAAGGCGCCCCGTTTTGCCTTTGAGAAGTTCCCCGGCTCCGATGACACCTTGACCACCACGATGAAATCTGTGGGCGAAGCCATGGGCATCGGCCGCAACTACATCTCTGGCCTGAATAAGGTCATGCGTTCGCTGGAAAACAAGCCCAATGGTTTCTGGACCAAGCCCGATGAGTATTTCGCGGGCGAGCGCGCCACCGACGTGCAGGCGGTGCTCAAGGACCTCGAGCGCCCCACTGAGGGCCGCATGTACGATATCGAGCTGGCCCTGCGCCTCGGCGCCTCGGTGGATGAGGTCCACGAAGCCTCCGGCGTGGATCCATGGTTCATTGCGGAGCTCGAGGGCCTGGTGAAATTCCGCCAGGAGCTTGTCGATGCCCCCGTGCTCACCGAGCAACTCCTGCGCGAGGCCAAGGTCTTTGGGCTTTCCGATGCCCAAATTGCCGCCCTGCGCCCCGAGTTCAACGGCGAGGATGGTGTGCGCAGCCTCCGCTGGCGCATGGGCATTCGCCCCGTCTTCAAGACCGTCGATACGTGTGCCGGCGAGTTTGAGGCGCAAACGCCGTACCACTACAGCTCCTATGAGCTGGACCCCGATGCCGAAACCGAGGTGCACCCAGCACCGGAAGGCTCGAAGGGCAAGGTCATCATCTTGGGCTCTGGCCCGAACCGCATTGGCCAGGGCATCGAATTTGACTACTCCTGCGTACACGCCGCGCTCGAGCTTTCTCGCAAGGGCTATGAGACCGTGATGGTCAACTGCAACCCGGAGACGGTATCGACGGACTATGACACCGCCGACCGCCTGTACTTCGAGCCATTGACCTTCGAAGATGTCATGGAGGTCTACCACGCAGAGGCAGCCTCCGGCGAGGTCGCCGGCGTGCTGGTGCAGCTGGGCGGCCAGACCCCGCTGGGCTTGGCAGAGCGCCTCGATGCCGCCGGCGTGCCGGTGGTGGGCACCAGCCCTGCTGCCATCGACTCTGCCGAGGACCGCGGCGAATTCGGCAAGGTTCTAGAAGCCGGTGGGCTTGCCGCACCGCAATTCGGCACCGCCACCTCCTTCGAGGAGGCCCGGAAGGTAGCAGCCTCCATCGGTTATCCAGTCCTGGTTCGTCCTTCCTACGTATTGGGCGGCAGCGGCATGGAAATTGTTTACGATGAGCGGTCGCTGGAGAACTATATCGAGCGCGCCACCGAGCTTTCCCCAGACCATCCAGTCCTGGTGGACCGCTTCTTGGATTCGGCCATTGAGATCGACGTCGATGCCCTGTGCGATGGCAACGAGGTCTACCTCGGCGGCGTGATGGAGCACATCGAGGAGGCTGGCGTTCACTCCGGTGACTCCTCCTGCGCCCTGCCGCCGATGACGCTGGGCCCAGAGGACATCGAGAATGTGCGCGAGTCCACGCGCCGTTTGGCCGAGGGAATCGGCGTCAAGGGCCTGATGAACGTCCAGTTCGCCTTGAAGGACGACATCCTTTATGTCATCGAGGCCAACCCACGCGCCTCGCGCACCGTTCCGTTCGTCTCAAAGGCGACCGGCGTGCCGCTAGCAAAGGCCGCCGCCCGCATCATGATGGGATCCACCATCGCGGAACTGCGAGAAGAAGGACTTATTCCATCGTCCTACGATGGCGGCTCCTTGCCACTTGATCACCCGATTGCGGTCAAGGAAGCGGTCTTGCCCTTCAACCGTTTCCGCCGCCCAGATGGCAGCCTGCTCGATTCCTTGCTGTCGCCCGAGATGAAGTCCACCGGTGAGGTCATGGGCTTGGCCACCAACTTCGGTGCGGCCTTTGCCAAGGCGGAAATCTCCGCGTTTGCTCGTCCGCCGATTGAAGGCACGGTCTTCGTCTCCGTAGCCAACCGGGATAAGCGCACGCTGATTTTCCCCATCCAGCGCTTGGCCACGATGGGCTACAACATCATCGCTACTGCGGGTACCGCGCAGATGCTGCGCCGCAACGGCATCGAGTGCGAGGTCGCCGTCAAGGTCTCTGAGGCCAAGGACGGCGAAGAGTCCATCGTGGACAAGATCCTCAACGGCGAGGTGGATTGGATCCTCAATACGCCAGCAGGCTCCGCCGGTTCCCGTCACGACGGCTACGATATCCGCGCCGCAGCGGTGCACATGGGGCTGCCACTGGTCACGGTGGTTCAAGGCGTGACGGCGGCGGTGCAGGGCATCGAAGCGCTGCGCCAGGGTGATTTGCAGGTCCGCGCACTTCAGGAGCTTGAGCATGGACCACGCAACTAAATCCTTCGGCCAGCGCCTGGTAGACGCCGGCCGCGAACGCGGGCGCCTGTGTGTAGGCATCGACCCGCACCCGTACCTCTTAGAGCAATGGGGGCTGGATAATTCACCAGAAGGCCTTCGCACCTTCAGCATGCGCTGCGTCGAGGCATTCGCGGATTCCGCAGCCTTGGTAAAACCACAGGTGGCTTTCTTCGAGCGCTTCGGCGCCGCAGGCTTTGCGGTCTTGGAAGAAACCCTGGCCGGTTTGCGTGAGGCAAGATGCCTGACGGTGGCGGATGCCAAGCGCGGCGATATCGGCTCCACCATGGAAGGCTATGGCGATGCCTGGCTAGGGGAGACCTCGCCCCTGCGCGCTGACTCGGTGACACTTTCGCCGTACCTCGGCGTTGGGGCGCTGGGCGCGGCTATTGCCACGGCGCACGAAAACAACCGCGGTGTATTCGTCCTCGCGGCTACTTCTAATCCGGAGGCGCGCGTCATTCAGGCAGTGCCTGCAGGCACTGCGGACTCGATTGCCCAAGCGGTCGTCGACGAGTGCGCCGCCTTTAACGCCTCGGAGAAAGAGGCCGGTGTTGCCGGAAGCGTGGGCGTTGTGGTGGGTGCGACCGTGGATAATCCGCCCCGATTGGACTCGCTTAATGGCCCGGTGCTGCTTCCCGGCGTTGGTGCCCAGGGGGCGGGTCCCGCGCAGGTGCACGCCATTGTGTCTGAGTGCCCGCAGCTGGGCTTTGCGAATGTCTCGCGCGCCGTCCTACAACGCGGTCCTCAGGTCGATGACCTGCGCAAAGCCGTGATCGATACCGCAGACCAATTCCGGGATTAGAACACGCGGCGGGGTCGATTAACGGCCGCGCCGTTTACCTGGTATTTTGGTCTAAGCATGTGCGTTGACGTGCTAAAACGAGTGGCCCATCTGGGTCGCCTATCGTCATCGTGTCACTAGCGGTGCTAGGATAATCAGAAGTCGGTGTGCTCGAAGGTTCAGGGTAACTTTCCGCGGTATTTCCATCGCGTTTGGCAACCGGAATCTGGTACCCAGTGCCAGAAGTAATAGAACCAATCTAATGAATCGGAGGAAACTCGTGGCCCTTCCAAAGTTGACTGATGAGCAGCGTAAGGAAGCTCTCGCAAAGGCCGCTGAGGCCCGCAAGGCTCGCGCTGAGCTCAAGGCTGCGCTTAAGCGCGGCGAGACCGACCTGAAGGACGTGCTGGAAAAGGCTGAGACCGATGAGATCATCGGCAAGACCAAGGTTTCTGCACTCCTCGAGGCTCTGCCTAAGGTTGGCAAGGTCAAGGCCAAGGAAATCATGGAAGATCTGGAGATTGCACAGACCCGCCGCCTGCGCGGTCTGGGTGAGCGCCAGCGTCGTGCTCTTCTTGAGCGCTTCGGTTACGGCGACGAATAATCACGTCCATGGCTGACGCAACTGCTCGCGGTCGCCTCGTCGTGTTGGCGGGTCCCTCCGCAGTGGGTAAATCCACCGTAGTGTCGCGTCTACGGCATGACGTCGAGGGGCTGTATTTCAGCGTGTCTATGACTACGCGCCAGCCCCGCCCCGGGGAAAAAGACGGCGTGGATTATTTCTTCGTCACCCCTGAGGCTTTTCAAGAACGCATTGATGCCGGTGAGATGCTCGAATGGGCAGATATTCACGGCGGATTGCAGCGTTCTGGAACACCTGCCCGTCCCGTAGAAGAGGCTTTGGAAGCAGGGCGCCCGGTTCTCGTCGAGGTTGACCTGGCCGGTGCGCGTAGCGTCCGGAAGGCCCTTCCGGAAGCGGACTTGGTCTTCTTGGCCCCTCCTTCCTGGGAGGTGTTGGTAGAGCGCCTGACCGGTCGCGGTACCGAACCACAAGACGTCATCGATCGTAGGTTGCACACTGCATATGAGGAACTAGCTGCACAGGATGAGTTTGATCACGTTGTGGTCAATGAAAACCTAGATGAGGCAGTGGCCGCCATTAGTGATATCCTGCGAGGATAGATTCTTCTTTTGACCATCTTCAACCAATGTAAAGGTGCATGTGACTAACGTGACCACCCCTTCTAACACTGAATCCGCAAAGTCGGAACCGGTATTTGATGATCCGATTGGTATTACTGACCCGCCAATCGATGAGCTGTTGGACAAGGTTTCTTCCAAGTACGCCTTGGTAATTTTCGCTGCCAAGCGTGCACGCCAGATCAATAGCTACTACCAAGAGCAAGATGAAGGCGTCTTTGAGTTCGTTGGCCCGCTGGTTAACCCAGAACCCGGCGAGAAGCCACTGTCCATCGCGCTGCGCGAAATCGACGCAGGTCTGTTGGACCACGAGGAAGGCAAGTAAGTAACGCGCGCATTCGCGTGCGCACCTTGTGCCTCATTTCAGCCCCGTCCGGCTACCCCCCAATGGTTTCACTTTTGTGGAACTAATGTGGCGGCCGGGCGGGGCTCTTGTCATACCTGCACGGTACGATTGTGCGATGTGACTGTTTCAAATTCTCCTCGCAATATCGTGCTGGGCGTTGCCGGTGGCATCGCCGCGTATAAAGCCTGCCACCTAGTGCGCAATTTTAAAGAACACGGCGATAATGTCCGCGTCGTTCCTACAGAAAGCGCCTTGAACTTCGTCGGCGCCGCAACATTCCAGGCATTATCCGGAAACCCCGTCTCAACCGGTGTTTTTGAAGCCGTAGAGGACGTTCAACACGTAGCTGTGGGGCAGGAGGCCGATGCCGTGGTTATCGCCCCTGCTACGGCGGACCTCATTTCTCGCCTGGCTGCGGGACGCGCCGATGATCTCTTGACCGCGACCGTGCTGGTAGCAACGTGCCCCATCATCGTGGCGCCCGCCATGCACACCGAAATGTGGAATAACCCAGCGACACAAGACAACGTGAAGACCCTGCGTCGGCGCGGAATTACCGTCATGGAACCGGCGCACGGGCGTCTTACGGGTAAGGATACGGGCGCAGGAAGGCTACCGGATCCAGAACAGATTGCGGCCATCGCACGCACCGAGCTGGCTGGCTTTCACATCGACCACAGCTGGTCGGGGCTGAAGGTTGTTATCTCCGCCGGTGGCACGCAAGAGGAATTAGACCCAGTTCGCTATATAGGAAACCGTTCCTCCGGCCGGCAAGGGTTTGCGCTGGCAGAAGTGGCCGCGCACAAGGGCGCAGATGTCACGATTATGGCGGGCAATACCGCGGAGTTGCCGTTACCGAGCGGGGCTACAATCCGGGACATCGTGTCCGCACAAGACCTAGAAAGCGCGATGCGCGAGGAATCCCGCGATGCCGATATCGTCATCATGGCCGCGGCGGTCGCGGACTACCGGCCCGCCAATGTGGCAGAGTCCAAGATGAAAAAGGGCAAAGCGGATGATGCGCTTGCCGCGCTGGAGATGGTGGAAAATCCAGATATTTTGAAGTCTCTCGTGGCCGCGCGCGAAGAGGGCGAGGTGCCGGAAAACTGCGTCATCGTTGGCTTTGCGGCGGAGACGGGAGATGCTGATTCTTCGGCACTGGAGTATGCCCAAGAAAAGTTTGCGCGCAAGGGTTGTGACGTACTGATGGCCAATGAGGTCGGCCGCGGCGTGACCTTTGGCCAGGAAAGTAGCGAGGGGTGGATCCTGCGGCGGAATGTGGAACCGCAGCGCGTAGAGCATGGATCTAAGCAGGTCGTCGCGGCGCAGATTCTCGGCGTCGTGAATGAAATGATTGAACCGGGAAATTAAATATTGCGTTTATAGACCGCTTGGTCTAGGGTGGCCATATGATTGGTAGGGGCAGAATGCCTCGGTATCGAATACGTAATAATCAAAGGAAGTTTTTGTGACTGATAACGCTGCAGTGGAAGCTCGTCTTTTTACAAGCGAGTCCGTTACTGAGGGGCACCCAGACAAGATTTGTGACGCCATCTCGGATGCCATCTTGGATGCGCTTTTAGATAAGGATCCGGAGTCCCGCGTCGCCGTGGAAACCCTGGTCACCACCGGCCAAGTACACGTCGTGGGCGAAGTTCGCACCAATGCCTACGTGGAAATCCCGGCTCTCGTGCGCGAGACCCTGAAGTCCATCGGCTTTACCTCTTCCGATGTGGGCTTCGATGGCAATACCTGTGGCGTTAATATCGCCATCGGCGAGCAGTCGCAGGAAATCGGTGCTGGCGTGGATACCTCCACCGAGGCACGCGATCAGGGCGCGGATTATGACGAAGAAAATGACACCGCCGGCGCCGGCGACCAGGGCCTGATGTTTGGTTATGCTTCGAATGAAACCGCGGAGTACATGCCATTGCCCATCGCCTTGGCGCACCGCCTGTCCCGCCGCCTGACCCAGGTGCGCAAAGAGGGTATTGTGGACCACCTGCGCCCGGATGGCAAGACCCAGGTGACCTTCGCATATACCGAGAACAATGAGCCGTCTCACCTGGATACGGTCGTTATTTCTACCCAGCACGATCCTGAGGTAGATAGTCAGTGGCTAGAAACCCACCTGCGCAGCGAGGTGTTGGAATGGGTTATCAAGGACGCAGGCCTTGATAAGTACTACACCGAGGACACCAACCTCTTGGTCAACCCTTCCGGCTCCTTCATTTTGGGTGGCCCGATGGGTGATGCAGGCCTTACCGGGCGCAAGATCATCGTGGATACCTACGGTGGCATGGCCCGCCACGGCGGCGGTGCTTTCTCCGGCAAGGACCCCAGCAAGGTGGACCGCTCTGCGGCCTACGCCATGCGTTGGGTGGCTAAGAATATCGTCGCCGCAGGCCTGGCTGACCGCGCAGAGGTGCAGGTGGCCTATGCCATCGGTCGCGCCAAGCCGGTCGGCCTATACGTCGAGACCTTCGGTACCGCGAAGCAGAACCTGACCGATGAGCACATCCAGGCTGCCGTTAATAAGGTCTTCGACCTTCGCCCAGCCGCCATCATCCGCGAATTGGATCTGCTGCGTCCTATTTACGGCCAGACCGCCGCCTACGGTCACTTCGGTCGCACCGACGTTGACCTGCCTTGGGAGCAGTTGGACCGCGTGGAGGAATTGCGCGCTGCCGCAGGTCTGTAGAATGTGGGCTTATGCCTAAGAAAACACCCGCCGCCCGGAAACCGGTCGCGCGGGTGTTGCCTCTTTTAGGGATTGCCCACCTCGATCGGGGATTTGATTACCTGGTAGATGAGGCTGAATCCGATAGTGCCCAAGCCGGGGTGAAGGTACGCATTCGGTTCAATGGGCGCTTGGTGGATGCGATCATCGTCGAGCGCAAGCATGATTCCGACTTCGGTGGGCAGCTGCGTTTTATTGAGCGAGTCATCTCGCCATTTCAGGTCTACCCACCGCAGCTGTCCCGGCTGGTAGAAGCCCTTGCGGATCGCTATGGCGGAATCTGCTCCGATATCATTCGCTCTGCCATTCCACCGCGGCATGCGAAGGCGGAAGAAGCGGATTTGGATACCCCGTGGGAAGACCTCGGCGCAGCCAGCGAGCCCGATTTATCAGGGTGGTCTGCCTATCAGCATGGTGAAACATTTGTTGATTCCATCTTGGGCGGGAAATTAGCCCGCGCCGCATGGCAAATCGCTCCCGGCGATGAATGGGAAGATGCACTCGCGGCCTTAGCTGCCAAGGTCGCCTTGGGCGGGGGAGGTGTCCTTATTGTCGTCCCAGACCAAAAGGTAATCGACTCCTTGGAAAACGCCCTGCGCGCTGTCGTGGGGCCGAAACAAATCACGGTGCTCACCAATAGTATGGGACCGCAAGCGCGCTATCGCCGCTACCTTTCGGCCTTGGTGGGCCAGGCGCGAATAGTCATTGGTACGCGCTCGGCGGCTTTTACTCCCGTGGACAACCTGCAACTAGCCGTCATTTTTGATGACGGCAACGATAACTTGGTAGACAATATCAAGCCCTACGTCCACGCCCGGGAGGTGCTTACCACCCGCTCTGCATTCGAAAATTGCAGCTTCATTGCGGCCAACCATTCGCGTACGGCAGAAACTCAATTATTGGTGGACTCTGGGTGGGCACACGACCTCGTGCCGAGTAGCTCAACCATAGAGGCACGCCGGCCCGATATTTTGGCCATTGGTGCCTACGGGCTGTCCATTTCCCGGGATTTGGAGGGCGGTACGACCTCTGTGCAAGCGCCGGCCTTTCAGGCAGCGCAGCAGGCCCTCGACCGCGGTGAACCGGTGCTTGTGCAGGTCCCGCGCAAGGGGTATGCGCCTACTTTGGCTTGTGGAAAGTGCCATTCTCCTGCGCGGTGCCGCCACTGCAACGGGCCATTGGGGTTGCCTCCGAGCTCCGAGCGCTCAAGCGAGGAGGCGGTCATGCCTACCTGCCGCTGGTGTGGGCGCATTGCCACCAATCACCGCTGTACCGAGTGCGGTTCGCCGCGGCTGCGCGCCATCGTTTTAGGCTCCGAACGCACCGCGGAGGAATTGGGGCGGGCCTTTCCCAATACATCCGTTGTGGTCTCCGGCGGCAATAAGGTTGTGGGCTCAATTGAGAATGCCCCTGCATTAGTGATTGCTACCCCGGGCGCTGAGCCGCGGGTGAAAGGCGGCGCCTATGGCGCGGCCCTCTTATTGGATGCAGGCACCTTATTGAATCGGCAGGATTTGCGCGCCACCGAGGACTGCCTGGCCAAATGGGCGCAGGCGGCCACCATGGTCAGGCCGCATTTCAAGGGCGGGCGTGTCATCATCGCCGCGGATCCGGAACTTCCCGTCGTGCGCCACTTCATGAGCTGGGACATGGTCGCGGCCGCTGCAGAAGAATTGCGTGCCCGGCGCGAGGTGCGCTTTCCACCAGCCGTGCACTTTGCCGCCATTGATGGGGCGGACGCGGCTCTGGATTCCTTCGAGAAGCTGGTCGATCTGCCAGAGCACGCCGAGGTCTTAGGCCCGGTTCCGCTCCCGCCAGGGGACAGCCTTCCCGGGGAATACGATGCGGACCGCTTTGGCCCACCGCAACGCTTGGTGGTGCGCGCCCCGCTGGGGCCGCGATCGCAGCTTGGGCGAGCATTGCGCAAGGCTAATGCGGCGCGCAGCGCCCGGAAGGATGAATTGCCACTACGCATCATGGTCGATCCCATTCACGTGGGTTAGAAGTGCGCATAAACTTAGGCGAATAGGCAGTACATGAGAAAGGGAAGATTCAGTGGCGGAATTAGACATCAGGCTCTACGGGGATCCCGTACTGAGTACGCGGGCAGAAGAGATTACTACCTTTGACTCTGGCCTTCGCACTTTGGCGCAAAACATGCTGGAGACCATGGATGCTGCCGGTGGGGTAGGGCTGGCGGCGAATCAAGTGGGCATACTCAAGCGCATCTTTGTCTATGACTGCTCGCATACGCAGACCGGGTTGCGCGGGGCTCTGATTAACCCCGTGTGGACGTCTTTGGGAGAGGACATGCAGACTGGCCCGGAAGGCTGCCTATCCATTCCTGGGATTCGCGCCGATACGCCGCGGCACAATCGGGTATTTGTCTCTGGGCGCGATGTAGAAGGCAGGCCGGTGGGAATGGTGGCCTCCGGCCTTTTGGCGCGGTGCATTCAGCATGAAACCGATCACCTTGACGGGGTTTTATTCCTGCGCCGGCTTGGTGACGACGACCGCAAGACCGCCATGCGTACCATCCGCGAAGCCGATTGGTTTAATACCGCGGGCTAGGCGAGCTTCGGCAACGCAGGCGGGGTCGTTGTACCCTAGAATTTTCACCCGAGACCTCGAGGAGACTCATCCAATATGCGGATTGTTTTTGCCGGCACCCCAGAACCGGCGGTGGTGGCATTGGAGAAATTGCTTGCCTCCAGCCACGAAGTGGTAGCGGTCATTACCCGGCCCGATGCGAAGAAGGGCAGGGGCCGCAGCCTTCACCCGAGCCCGGTAAAGGCGCTGGCGCAAGAGCACGGCATCGAGGTGCTGACCCCATCCACGCTGCGGTTTGGCACGGAAGATGGCGATAACCTGCGCCAGCGCCTGGCCGAGCTGCAGCCAGAGGCCATCCCGGTGGTGGCCTATGGCAATCTCATTAGCAAGGATCTCTTGGATGTCGCGCGCCATGGTTGGGTCAACCTGCACTTTTCCCTCCTTCCCGCCTGGCGTGGCGCGGCACCGGTACAAGCGGCTATCGCGGCAGGCGATGATATTACCGGCGCATCCACCTTCCGGATCGAAGAAGGCCTGGATACAGGCCCGGTATTCGGCACGGTCACAGAAGGCATCACTGGGACGGATACCGCAGACGATCTGCTCACCCGGCTCGCGTATTCCGGGGCAGATCTCCTAGTAGCCACCATGGATGGGCTCGAGGCCGGCACGCTGGAGCCGCAGGCCCAAAAAGGAGAGGCCACCTATGCGCCGAAAATCTCTACCGCGGCAGCGCGCATCGACTGGGCGCAGCCAGCCTTTGCCATTGACCGGCATATCCGCGCCCACTCCCCGGGCCCGGGCGCATGGACGCTGCTTGACGATGCCCGCCTCAAGGTCGGCCCGGTTCGCGTTACCGAGGGCATCGACAAGCACCTAGCGCCTGGCGAGGCGCTGATTAACAAGGATGCGGTGTATATCGGGACCGCGACGCAGCCGGTGCAGCTGGATAGGATTCAGCCACCGGGTAAAAAGATGATGAATGCGGCCGATTGGGCGCGTGGATTAGGAAAGAACGCAGAGGTGAGGTTCCAGTGACTGGTGGATTCCGCTCCCGCAGTAAGTCCGGCGACAAGGCGCCGGAGGCTAAACAACACGGCAAGAACGGCGCGCCCCAACGCGGTAATGCGCAACGGGGCAACGCTCAGCGTGGCAATGCGCAGCGTGGCCAAGACAATCGCGGCCAAGCTCAGCGTGGATCCGCACAGCGTGGTCGCGGCATGCAGGACCAGCGCAACCGCGACCACCGGGATAACCGAGGAAACCGAGATAATCGGAATGCGGGCACAAAGAACACGGGCGCGGGGAAAACACTGGTGCAGGCCGCCATCGACCAGGGCGTGGATCCGGCCCGCGCCGTTGCCTTCGATGTGGTGCGCCGGGTAAGCGAAGAAGATGCGTTTGCCAACCTCGTCCTGCCCAAGGCCCTGCGAAAGCAGAAACTTTCTGGCCGCGATGCCGCATTCGCCACGGAGATTACCTATGGCACCCTGCGCACCCTGGGTGTGCTCGATGCGGTAATCGCGCAGTGTTCCTCGCGCGAGTTGGAGGCAATCTCGCCGGTGGTCATCGATGCCCTGCGCCTGGGCACCTACCAGGTGCTGTATACGCGCGTAGAGCCCCACGCGGCGGTAGATACCTCCGTCCGGCTCGTCGTGGCAGGAGGGGAAGAAAAAGCGAAGGGATTCGCCAATGGCATCTTGCGCACCATTACCCGCACACCGCCGAATGAGTGGCTCAAGCGGCTGGCCCCAGAAGGCGAGATTGCAGGCCTGGCCTTTAGGCATGCGCACCCAACGTGGATCGCGGAGTCTTTTGCCCACGTTGTCGACCCCGAGGAATTGCCCGCTGCCTTAGCGGCGGATTCCGAGCGCCCGAGCGTGCACCTGGTGGCGCGGCCAGGCGAAATTTCCGCCGAGGAATTGGCGCTGATTACCGGAAACGAAGAAGGTACCTACTCGCCCTATGCGGTGTATATGGATTCCGGGGACCCAGGCCAATTGGAACCGGTCCAGCAGGGCATGGCCGCGGTACAAGATGAGGGCTCGCAGCTTATCGCCCGCGCGGTCTGCGAGGTGCCCGTCAGCGGTACCGACCAGGGCCGCTGGCTCGACCTGTGCGCGGGCCCGGGCGGCAAGGCGGCCCTGATGGGGGCTTTGGCGCGCATCGAATCCGCGCACGTCGATGCGGTGGAAGTATCACCGCACCGCGCGAAACTGATTGAAAAGACGGTGCAGGGGTTGCCGGTGACCGTCCACGTGGCCGATGGCCGCAACCCGCAGGTCGGATCGGGATTCGATCGCATCTTGGTGGACGCGCCGTGTTCGGGGCTGGGCGCATTGCGGCGCCGCCCAGAGGCACGCTGGCGGAAATCTGAAGCCGATATTGCCGAGCTTTCGACACTGCAATTCGAGTTGTTGTCCTCTGCTCTCAAGCTCGTGCGGCCGGGCGGGGTCGTGGTGTATTCCACGTGTTCGCCGGACCTGCGCGAAACCCGCACCATCGTGGACCAGGCGGTAGAAAAGCTGGGTGCACAGGAGCTAGATGCGCGGGAATTTATCCCAGATATGGGCAATGTGGGCAAAGAAAAATCTGTCCAAATGTGGCCGCACCGCCACGGCACCGATGCCATGTTCATGGCGGTATTGCGGCGCGGCGATGAGGAAGGGAGCTAGAATTAACGGTATGCCTGCACCACTTATTTCTCCGTCAATTTTGGCTGCTGACTTCGCGCGGTTGGGTGAACAACTAGAGGCCATTTCCAACGCTGATTGGATCCATGTAGACATCATGGACGGCCACTTTGTCCCCAACCTTTCCTTTGGCCCGGATATTACGGCCACGGTGATAAAGTCCACGGATAAGCCGCTTGACGTGCACCTGATGATTGAGGAGCCGGCGAAATGGGTGGAGACCTACATCAAGGCCGGTGCCACCACTATCATTTTTCACGTGGAGGCGGTAGAGGATGAGGTCGCCGCGGTGGACTTGGCCCACAAGATCCGGGACCTAGGTGCGCGTGCGGCCTTTTCCATCAAACCGGATACGCCCATTGAGCCGTGGCTAGACAAGCTGCATCACTTCGATGAGGTGCTGGTCATGTCCGTAGAACCAGGTTTTGGCGGCCAGAAATTTATGCCCGACATGCTGGATAAGGTCCGCGCCCTGCGCGAAAGCATTGATCAGCAGGGCTTGGATACCATCATTGAAATCGATGGCGGCATCGATCCGGATACCATTGCCTTGGCAGCGGAGGCCGGATGCGATTCCTTCGTGGCGGGATCGGCCGTATTCAAAAGCGAAGATCCAGCGCAGGCGGTGGAAGAATTGCGCGCGCTTGCGGCGCGTTCATAATGGCCGGCGCGATGGATGAAACCAACGTGTCCGGAGCTTTGGTTCAGGCCATGCAGGCCGGTGCGGCGGTGCGCGGTACCACGAGCCCCAATCCACCGGTAGGTGCGGTGATTTTGTCAGCAACCGGCGCCGTCGTGGGCATTGGTGCGACCCAGCCGGTGGGTGGCGCCCACGCGGAAGTCATGGCGCTGCGCGCGGCCGGCGAGAAAGCCCGCGGCGGTACGGCCGTGGTCACCCTGGAGCCGTGCGCACATACGGGCAGGACGGGTCCCTGCGCCACGGCGCTTATCGATGCCGGAATTGCCCGCGTGTTCTACCTGCATCCCGATCCCACGCCCCTAGCAGGCGGGGGAGCGCAGGCCCTGGCCGCCGCCGGGGTAGAGGTGGGCGAGCTCACCGCACCGGATGGCGTCGAAGACGCGGTGTATGCCTGGTTGCGCGCGGTAAAGCTGCAGCGCCCGCACGTCACCCTGAAATTTGCCCAGACCTTGGATGGGTTTACCGCTGCCGCCGATGGCACGAGCCAGTGGATCACCGGGCCTAAGGCCCGCGAGTGGGTTCATGCCGATAGGGCGCGGCGCGATGCCATCATCATTGGCACGGGCACCGCGCTTGCCGATAACCCCTCGCTTACCGCGCGCTTTAGCGATGGGAGTTTGCGCGAGCATCAGCCGCGCCGTGTGGTCATCGGCAAGCGCGAGCTCCAGTCCGCGGGTGAGAAGGTCTCGCACCTGCAGCGGCTGGGGTTTGAACAATATGACACCATCGAGGGCGCGCTGAAGGAGCTTTATGCCAGCGGCGCCCGCGACGTCTTGGTTGAAGGCGGGGCGGGCCTGGCCCAGAGCTTCATCGAGGCCGGTGTCGTGGACGCACTCGCGGCGTATATTGCCCCTATCCTGTTAGGCCAGGGGCGCGGGGTTCTGGCGAATGCGGTGGCGCATACGCTTGCCGATGCCCCACGTTTTACCACCGTGCGCACCACCAGCCTCGGGCCCGATGTCCTCGTAGAATACGAGGCGCGGAACGAGCGTTAAAAGATTAGATAATTTAGAGATAAATACAAGGGGAATCATTGTTTACAGGGCTAGTACAAGAGCTAGGAACGGTGGCCGCACTAGAACCGCAGGCGGATGCACTGCGGTTGAGCATCCGCGCACCGCAGACGGTGAGTGACGCGCACCTAGGGGATTCCATTGCCATCAATGGCGTGTGCCTTACCATCGCGGAATTGGATGGGGATATTTTCTGCGCCGATGTGATGCGAGAATCTTTGGACCGGACGGGACTCGGTCAACTGGAAGAAGGCGCGCGGGTCAATGTCGAGCCGGCAGTACTGCCCACCACGCGGCTGGGTGGACACATTATGCAGGGCCATGTCGATGGCACGGCACGGTTGGTCTCGCGCGAGCATTCGGAGCACTGGGGCGTGCTGCGCTTTAGCTTGCCCCGCGAGCTTACCCAGTACGTCGTGGAAAAGGGCTCTATTGCGGTCAACGGTACGTCTTTGACGGTCAGCGCCGTAGGTAAGGACTGGTTTGAGGTCTCCCTTATTCCCACCACCTTGCGGGAGACGACGCACGGAGAATCTCAGCCCGGCAATATCGTAAACCTCGAGGTGGATGTGCTGGCGAAGTATGTAGAAAAGATGCTTCACCCCGAATCCGGAAGTGCTCAAGCAAAGGACTAGACTGCTAGGTTATGTTCGCGACTGAAGAGAGCATCCATTTTGATGCCATCGATCACGCCATTGCGGAGATTGCCGCCGGCAAGCCGGTCATCGTCATGGATGATGAAGGACGGGAAAACGAAGGGGATCTAATCTTTGCCGCGGAGCTGGCAACCCCGGAACTGGTCGCGTTTATGGTGCGGTATTCCTCCGGATATGTCTGCGCCTCATTAATGCCGGAAGATTGCCAGCGGCTCGATTTGCCGCCGATGATGGCGCAGAATCAGGACGTGCGCCAGACCGCTTATACGGTCACCGTGGATGCGGCAACGGGCTCTACCGGAATTTCTGCGGCCTCCCGCGCAGAAACCATCCGCCGCTTGGCTGATGCTTCGACTCGGTCCAGCGACTTCACCCGGCCAGGCCACGTGGTCCCCCTGCGCGCGCGACCCGGCGGGGTATTAGAGCGCGATGGGCACACGGAAGCCGCCGTCGATTTGGCACGCCTTGCAGGCCTTCGTCCCGCCGGCGTGCTGTGTGAAGTCGTATCAGAAGAAGACCCGACGGATATGGCCCGCGGGCCGGAACTGCGCCGTTTTGCCGATAAGCACGGCCTCGCACTGATCTCTATCGCGCAGCTTATTGAGTGGCGCCGCCACCACGAGGTGCAAACCCAGCGCGCGGTAGAAACCCGCCTGCCCACAGAGTATGGCGAATTCACCGCGATTGGTTACCGGCATGACCTTGACGGCCAAGAGCATATTGCCTTAATCGTCGGCGATCCCGCGCAGCTTCGCGGTGCCCGCGATATTGTGGTGCGCGTGCACTCTGAGTGCCTTACCGGCGATGTCTTTGGCTCGCGCCGGTGCGACTGTGGCCCTCAATTGCAAGAATCCCTGCGCAAGGTGCAGGAAGCCGGCAGCGGGGTAGTAATTTACCTGCGCGGCCACGAAGGCCGCGGAATCGGATTGGTGCACAAGCTCCAGGCGTACCGGCTCCAGGACGAGGGCTGGGATACGGTCGACGCCAATTTGGAACAAGGCCTGCCAGAAGATGCCCGGGAGTATTCCGTGGCGGGCCAGATCCTGAAGGACCTTGGGGTGGAATCGGCACAACTGTTGACCAATAACCCGCACAAGGGGGAAGGGCTCGCCGGATTCGGCATTGAAGTCAGCCAACATATCCCACTTACCATCGCCGCCAACGCCGATAATATTCGGTATCTGCGGACCAAACGCGACCGCATGGGCCACGATCTTCCGCAGGTGGCACAGTGGGACGCGCAGCACGAAGGAGAATTAGGTAAATGAGTAAAGCAGGATTACCCACTATCGCGCAGGTAGATGCGCGCGGCCTCCGCGTCGCGGTCGTGACCGCGACTTGGAACGAAGAGGTCTGCGATCAGCTGCACCAGCAGGCAGTGGAGACTGCCCGTGCAAATGGGGCAGAAGTCGCAGAATTCCGGGTCGTTGGTTCCCTAGAATTGGGCGTGGTTGTTCAGGCAGCCGCGCGAAAATTCGATGCCGTCGTTGCCTTGGGTTGCGTCATCCGCGGCGGCACTCCGCACTTCGATTATGTCTGCGATTCTGTTACCCAAGCCCTAACGCGCATCTCCTTGGATGAATCGACGCCAATTGGTAATGGTGTCTTGACTGTCAACGACCAGCAGCAGGCCATCGATCGCGCAGGTTTTCCTGACTCGGCAGAAAACAAGGGCGCAGAATCCATGATTGCGGCTTTAGATACCGCGCTGCAATTGCGTAGACTAAACGCAGATTAAAGGCAGGCAGGACTTCCGGAGGAGTAAAGCACATGAATGAGGCCGCAGCCTCGAATGAATCCCACCCGCGCCGCTCTCTCAGCGATGCAGAGGTATTGGCCTATACCAGCGCGGATCCCTTCGCACGGACCACGTCGAAGCCGTGGGAGTATACCGCCAAGTCCCCGTTTTTGCGCAAGATTGCCATCGGCTGGGTCATCCTAGTCATGGCCATCCATATTTTCATGGGTGTCACTCTCGATATCTCTTTTACCGGCGCGCACGTGACCACCATCGATAAATTCGCTTTCCCCGGTGTGGGCGTAGTCATTTCCATCTTGTCCTGGATTGCGCTGAACCGGCCGCGGCTGCAGGCCAATGAGGATGGGGTAGAGGTCCGCAATATCATCGGCACGCGCTTTTACCCGTGGCAGGTGGTCTACGGGCTATCCTTCCCCGTCGGCCAGCGCATGGCCCGCCTCGAGCTGCCCGAATTTGAGGCCGTGCCCGTGTGGGCGCTGCAGTCCGGCGATAAAGAAACCGTGATCACAAAAGTCCGTGACTTCCGCGATCTGGAAGCCAAATACATGCCGCAGGATTAAGCATTGGCAGATCCAACCACCTATCGCCCCGCCCCAGGAACCATTCCGACGGAGCCGGGCGTTTATAAGTTTCGCGATGAAAACAAGCGCGTCATCTACGTAGGCAAGGCCAAAAACCTGCGGGCGCGCCTGTCCAATTATTTCCAAGACATCACGCAGCTGCACCCGCGCACGCGGCAAATGGTGTTGACCGCCAACTCCGTGGAATGGACGGTTGTTGCCAGCGAAGTTGAAGCCCTGCAGCTGGAATATACCTGGATTAAGCGGTTCGACCCGCACTTCAACGTCATGTACCGCGATGACAAGACGTATCCCATGCTTGCCGTCTCGGTGGGAGAGGTTGTCCCGCGCGCCTTTTTCTACCGCGGCCCCCGCCGCAAGGGGGTGCGCTACTTCGGGCCCTATTCCCATGCATGGGCGGTGCGCGAAAGCCTGGATCTGCTCACCCGCGTCTTTCCCATGCGCACCTGTTCAAAGGGTGTATATAACCGGCATGAGCGGCTGGGGCGGCCGTGCCTTTTGGGATATATCGGCAAGTGCGATGCGCCCTGTATCGGGCGGGTAAGCAAGGAAGAACACCGCGAGACCGTCAATGAGTTGGTATCGTTCATGAACGGCAACACGGCGGGTGTTAGGCGCAAGCTGGTTAAGGACATGGAGGCTGCCGCCGAAAACCTGGAATTTGAGCGTGCGGCTAGGTTGCGCGATGACCTTGGGGCCATCGATAAGATTATGGAGCAACAAGCGGTTGTCTTTGCCGATGGCACCGATGCCGATCTGATTGCGTTTAATTCCGATGAATTAGAAGCCGCCGTCCAAATTTTTCACGTGCGCGGCGGCAGGATCCGCGGCCAGCGCGGCTGGGTCGTTGAACGCGCCGGCGATCAGGCAACCTCTGAGCCCATTGAGGAGGGCCAACCCGATCCCGCCTTGCCCGCCTTGGTGCAAAACTTCCTCATCCAGTTTTACTCGGATGCCGTGGAGCGCGAAGAACAAGAAGCTCGTGAGGACGCGGCTTTAGCTGCGGATGTGCCGCGGCGCGGGGTGGACCAAGAATCGCACATGGAACAGCGCCACGTCCACGTCATCCCGCGCGAGATTCTGGTCCAGGCCATGCCGGAGGAATCCGAACAAGTGGTGTCCCTCTTGGAAGACCTGCGTGGTGCGCGCGTCGATCTGCGCGTTCCCCAACGCGGCGATAAACGCTCCCTTATGGATACCGTGGAGAAGAACGCCAAGGAGCAGCTGCGTCAGCACAAGCTGAAGCGCGTGGGCGACCTCACCGCGCGGTCTGCGGCGCTGCAGGATATCCAGGATGCCTTGGGCATGGACCAAGCACCGCTGCGCATTGAGTGCACCGATATTTCGCATATCCAAGGCACCGATGTCGTCGCCTCGCTGGTGGTTTTTGAAGACGGCATCCCGAAGAAATCCGATTACCGGCGCTACCGCATCAAGGAAGCCGCCGGCGACGGGCATTCCAATGATGTTGGCTCCATTGCAGAAATCACGCGGCGCCGGTTTAAGCGCCATAACCAAGATAAGTTGGCGAACCCGGACGAGGAAAAGGAAGAGTCTTCGTTCGCGGAAGAAAAGGTGGCGGAAGAATCCGCCGAGGCAGGCCGCCGGTTTGCCTATCCTCCTCAGTTGTTCATCGTGGACGGCGGCGCGCCCCAGGTGGCTGCGGCACAAGAGGTTTTTGATGAACTGGGCATCGTGGATGTCACCCTCGTGGGTCTGGCCAAGCGCTTGGAAGAAATCTGGGTGCCAGGGGATGATGAACCGGTGATTTTGCCGCGCAATTCGCAGGCGCTGTTCTTGCTGCAGCAAATTCGCGATGAGGCGCACCGCTTTGCCATTACCTACCACCGGCAACAACGCTCTAAGCGCATGCGTTCCTCGGCGCTCGATGCAATTCCGGGGCTTGGGCCGCAACGCCGTACGGATTTGGTGAAGCATTTTGGCTCCGTCAAAAAGCTCAAGGCGGCCACGGTGGATGAGATCTGCGAGGTCAACGGGTTCGGGCCGAAGCTGGCCCAGACTGTCTACGATAAGTTGCACGACGCACAGTAAATAAGCAGCCTTCCAGCAGAAGTGCGGAGCGCGAAAACGCTAGACTAGTGGGCATGACGCACTTCGACACTCCGCCCATCTTGATTACCGGCATGTCCGGCGGCGGGTTGAGTTCCGCCGCCAAGGTTTTTGAGGACAAGGGCTACTATGTGGCGCATAATATCCCGCCGCGCGCCATCGTGGACCTGTGGAAATTGTGCAACGAGGAAGAAACACCCGTTGAAAAGGTCGCCGCGGTAACGGACGTGCGGTCTCGCATGTTTCCGGGTTCCCTCATGGAAACCATCGATGAGCTAACGGCATTGGGCATGAAACCCACCGTTCTGTTTCTCGATGCACGCGATGATGTGCTCATCCGTCGCTTCGACTCCGTGCGGCGCACCCACCCTTTGCAGGGCGACGATACCTTAAAGGTGGGCATCCAACGCGAACGCCAAGTGGTGGCGGAAATTCGGGATCGCTCCGATGTCATCATTGATTCCACGAACCTCTCGATTCATGACTTGCGCCGGGCTATCGAAGCTGCGTTTGGCGAATTTCAAAATACCAACCAGCACGTCACGGTGGAATCGTTTGGTTTTAAGAATGGTTCCCCGCGCGATGCGGATATCGTAGTCGACGTGCGCTTTTTGCCCAATCCTTACTGGATTCCGGAGCTGCGCGGCTGTCGCGGTACAGATGCGCCTGTGGCGGATTATGTCCTGTCGCAGCCTGCCGCACAGAAATTCGTGGATAATTTTGTCGCCATGTTTTCTACCATGCTGGAGGGATACCGGCACGAGGGCAAGAACTTCATCACCGTGGGCGTCGGCTGCACGGGCGGGCATCACCGCTCGGTTGCGGTAGCAGAGGACATCGCCAAGCGCCTGCGCGCCAATGACACCCTTGACGTCAGCATTTTGCACCGGGATATTGCCCGCAATTAGGGCTGAGGAGCATTAAAAACTGTATGAAACACCCTTCTCATATGGTCTGCCTTGGCGGCGGCCATGGTCTTTATCAAACGCTTTTATCCGCCAGGCGCAGCAATGCAGCGGATATTTCTGCCATCGTGACGGTCGCCGATGATGGCGGATCCTCGGGGCGCCTGCGCCGAGAATTGGAAATCATTCCGCCTGGTGACCTGCGCATGGCGTTGGCCGCGCTAGCCGATGACAATCGCGTAGGCGAGCTGTGGGGCAAGACCCTCCAGCATCGCTTCGGCGGCAATGGCGCCATGGCGGGCCACGCCGTGGGCAACCTCATGATCGCGGGTTTGACCGGGGTTTTGGGCGATTACCAGGCCGCCTTGGACGCGGTAGCAGAGCTAACGCACTCGCACGGGCGGGTCATCCCCGTAGTCCCGCATCCCTTAGAGATTGAGGCTGATGTCTCAGGGCTTGACGATGACCCCCGGGTCATGCGCCAGGTCCGCGGCCAGGTCGCAGTGGCATCGACGCCGGGGCATGTGCGGCGCGTGCGCATCTTGCCTGAAGCCCCGGAAGCCAATCCCGCCGCGCTGGAGGCTATTAGGCAGGCAGATCTTATTACCATCGGTCCAGGATCCTGGTTTAGTTCGGTATTACCGCATACCTTGGTACCAGAAATCGTCCAGGCTATTTCTGAGTCCGATGCTTTGCGCGTCGTGATGCTCAACCTGTCAGCCGAACCGGGAGAAACCCAAGGCTTTTCCGCGGAGCGCCACGTGCACGTGCTGGCTCGTCACGCCCCAGATCTACGCATCGACCGCATCGTCCTAGATGCGGCAGCACTGCCAAATGAGAGCGAACGGGTATATGTACAGCGCGCTGCGCAAGCCTTGGGCGCACGCGCGGTATTTGCAGATGTCAGTATCCAAGATGACAATGGACAGCGATTGATGAAACACGATCCAGACAAACTTTCTTCTGTCATCGTGGATCTTTATAACGAGTACCGGCGGGCCTAGCTAAGTTCAGGCCAGCCAGTCCTCAGGGCGCGGGACACGGTAAAATGAGAAAATTCCGTTTCCCACGCAGTAGTTGGTGTGCGTGGGACCGTGCATTGCACAAGCGTCATTCGTGACTGTGACAGAGAAATGGGGCGAACTAGGTGACCACACCGTTGACCGAACAGGTCAAAGAAGAACTAGCGGCGGTTGGCGTGACACGTCAGTCCGCGCGCGCTGCGGAGCTCGCATCGATCCTGCGCTTTGCCGGAGAAGTAGATGTCTCTGGTGAGAGCATGGCCTATGAGCTGGAGCTTGATAACCAGGCTATTGCGCAGCGCATCCTCGTGGCTTTAGACGAGCTCTACGGGATCGAAGCGGAAAGCCACGTTGTCGGCCCTGCGGGGACGGTGAAGAAATCGCGCGTCATCGTGCGCATCACTAAAGGGGCAAAGGAGCTTACCCGCCGCCTAGGCCTGATTACCCGCTCCGGTCACGCCGTGGTGGGGCTTCCGCCGCAGGTCATTTCCGGCACCGTGGCTGATAGCGAGGCGGCGTGGCGCGGTGCCTTCCTTGCGCACGGTAGCCTGACGGAACCCGGGCGTTCTTCAGCATTGGAAGTCAGCTGCCCCTGCCAGGAGGCCGCGTTGGCACTCGTGGGATGCGCACGGCGCCTGGGAATTTCCGCAAAGACTAAAGAGACCCGCGGCGAAGATCGCGTGGTCGTCCGCGACGGCGATGCCATTGGCGCGTTGCTTACCCGCATGGGCGCGCAAGTGACCCGCCTGTCTTGGGAAAAGAAGCGGGTAAAGCGCGAAGCGCACGATACATCGCGCCGGTTGGATAATTTTGATGATGCCAACCTGCGCCGCTCGGCACGGGCCGCCGTCACCGCCGCGGCGCGCGTAGATAGGGCGATGGAAATTTTGGGGGATGACGTTCCTGAGCACCTAGCCGATGCCGGCCGCTTGCGCGTGCAGCACCGCGAGGCCTCGTTGGAGGAGCTCGGCAGGCTGGCGGATCCGCCTATGACCAAAGATGCGGTGGCAGGGCGCATTCGGCGCTTATTATCCATGGCGGATAAGCGGGCCGAAGAACTGGACATCCCCGATACTAATGAGTCCATCTCAGATGATCTTTTTGGTGACTCTTAGTCGCGGGGCACGATTGGCTCTGGAACTTTGAACCACGAAAGGCGGGAAGGAAAGCATTGAGGTGCTTTCCCTCCCGCCTTGTGTTGTGCCTCGGCTGAGGCGCTTATAGCCAGTGGTGGCTTGCGTTTTATGGGACCAAGAAGCCCAGGACGTTGGTCATCAAGAAGACGATGACACAGACAACGGCCAAGAACGCGATGGAGTAGCCCACTACGTTTTTCAGGATGACAGATTCCTTGCCTTCCATGGATACGGCGGTTGCCGCAATGGCCAGGGACTGCGGCGAAATCATCTTACCCACAACACCACCGGCGGTATTGGCAGCCAGCATGAGGTCAGGGTTGACGCCAATGCGGTCAGCGGCCGCAACCTGCAGGTTGCCAAAGAGCGCGTTTGCGGAGGTATCGGAGCCGGTCACCGCGGTACCAATCCAGCCCAGCACGGGTGCGAATAGCGCGAAGATGGAACCGGCGGAGGATACGAATTCACCGATAGCAATGGTCTGGCCCGAATAGTTCATCGTGTAGGCCAAAGCGAGGACCAAAACGATGGTTAGCCCAGAGAACTTCATGCGGTTGGCAACCTCACCGAAGGCCTGCACGGGTTGGGCGAAGCTGAGCTTGTAGCGGCCGTTTTCGTTCCAGAAGTGGTAAACGATGGCCACAATAATGCCGGAGAGCAAGAGCAAGGTACCTGGGTTGCCAAAGACATTGAAGCTAAAGCTGGTGTCCATGGCCTCACCGTTAGTGCCGATGACGGTGCCATCAAGCAGCGGCCATGCGAACTTCAGCTTCCAGAAGCCGAAGATTGCTGGTGCTGCGGTAGCAACGGCAAATACTGCGGTAACGACGGCGTAGGGCAGCAGCGCCATCCAGATGCGGCGGCCATTGAGGTCGGTCGTGGTTTCTGCAGCGGGCAGCTCCATGCGCTCGCGTAGCTGGGTGACACCCCGTGGCTTCCATACGCGGAGGAAGATGAAGGCAGCACCCAGGGACACGATGCAGGCAATAACATTGGTGAGCTGGTAGGCGAAGAAGGTGGCGGTAAGCCACTGCGCGCCGGCAAAGGAAATACCGATGACTGCGGCGGCGGGCGCTGTTTCTTTCACACCGCGCATGCCGTCCAGGATGAATGCGATGAGGAACGGAACAATCGCGGCAATGACCAAGACCTGCAGGGCAATAAGGCCGGCGATATCTTGGGTTTGCTCAGCGGTACGCCCGCCGACCTCACCGGCGGTGGTGACCGGAATCCCAACCGCACCGAATGCGACTGGAGCGGTATTCGCAATAAGGACCACCGTTGCAGCGCGCAGCGGTTTGACGCCGAGCGCCATAATCATCGTGGCGGTAATGGCAACGGGGGCACCGAAACCCGCAAGGGCTTCAAGGAGGCCACCGAAGCAGAACGCGATGAGCATCGACTGGATGC
Source organism: Corynebacterium sp. KPL2680 (assembly GCF_040225675.1). NCBI lineage: Bacteria > Bacillati > Actinomycetota > Actinomycetes > Mycobacteriales > Corynebacteriaceae > Corynebacterium > Corynebacterium sp. KPL2680. Next base: position 35,656 of record NZ_JBEHFM010000006.1, on the reverse strand, counting down.
GGATATCGCCATCGCCTAAGAGATCGAAGGTCTTACGTAGATCTTCGAAGCGGCCTGAGGCGACCGTAATTTCGTAGAACCAAATCGCTGTAATAATGACCCAGACGATGGGCAGTAGGCCGAAGAGCCCACCGCGGACCGCGGAGGACAGTGCCATATCCACGGGCATCGCAAAGGCAACTATGGCTAGGATGATGGAGGTCGCAAGGGCGACGGCTCCCGAAGTATGTGCGCGGGCTTTAAAGCCCATCAACATAATGAAAAAGGCTACGAGGGGGAGAATCGCCACGAGCGCGGTGAGCCCAAGACTGTCTCCCACAACAGAGGTGTTTATCTCAAACATTGAGTATCCTCGATTCTAACGGGGGTACTATCGCAGGCGCATTCGGTCTGCGAGGGATGTAAATTTATTGCCCACGCGTTTCAGGCGAGAGATTAGCGCCCAGCGAATGCCCGAGTGCTACCTGGAACACAGTGAGTTAGCGCAAGCATATCGCGTCATAAACGCTGAGGTGTGATTTGGGTTAAGTTAATTTATACCACTGTGTCTTTGGAGGACTGGTGTGCGGTGAAGTAGGGGAACGCCCACGTGTAGTGATATATCACACATTAACGGTGTAAAGTCCACAAGAACCAACTTAAACGGGCTTAAACAGCCTGAATATTCGGAAAAACAAAAATACTCGGGAAGATTGTACGCCTAGATCGGAAAACTTTCAGATCCTGCGTTGTCAGGCTTGCAGCCCACTGCACGCGCTATAAAGGCTCTGTAGTATTGCGGTTGTTGGGCAAAGCCTCGGGCACCTTACTCACCCAGAGCAGTAAAGTACTCGAAGGACCCGCGGTAGGCCCATAGAAATAATTACTCGACTCTTTGAGGAGATTTACAGTGACTACCCGCGTAGGCATTAACGGCTTTGGTCGCATTGGTCGTAACTTCTTCCACGCAGTTAACCGGACCGACAACGACCTTGAGATCGTTGCCGTCAACGACCTGACCGATAACCAAACTCTCTCTAACCTGTTGAAGTACGACTCCGTACTGGGTCGCTTCGACGGCGAGATTACCTATGACGATGACTCCATCACCGTCAATGGCAACCGCATCCAGGTCTTCAACGAGAAGGACCCGAAGAACCTGAAGTGGGGCGAGCTGGACGTGGACCTCGTTATCGAGTCCACCGGCCTGTTCACCAACGGTAACGACGCAAAGGCTCACATTGAGGCCGGCGCCAAGAAGGTCATCATTTCCGCCCCTGGTAAGGAAGTTGACGCAACCTTCGTCTACGGTGTTAACTCCGATACCTACGACCCAGCTAACCACAACGTTATTTCCGCAGCTTCCTGCACCACCAACTGCCTGGCCCCTATGGCCAAGGTCTTGAATGACAAGTTCGGTGTGGAAAAGGGCCTGATGACCACTGTTCACGCTTATACCGGTGACCAGCGTCTGCAGGACGCTCCTCACAAGGACCTGCGTCGCGCCCGCGCCGCAGCCGTCAACTTGGTGCCTACCTCCACCGGTGCAGCAAAGGCCGTGTCCTTGGTCCTGCCTGAGCTGGAAGGCAAGCTGGACGGTTACGCAATGCGCGTTCCGGTCATCACCGGTTCCGCAACTGACCTGACCTTCACCGCTTCCCGCGACGTCACCGTTGAGGAAATCAACGCGGCACTGAAGGAGGCAGCTGAAGGCGAGCTGAAGGACACCCTCGCATACACCGAGGATCCCCTGGTTTCCACCGACATCGTGACCTCCCCGCACGGCTGCATCTTCGACGCCGGTATGACCAAGGTATCCAACGGCAACCTGGTCAAGGTGCTGGGTTGGTACGACAACGAGTGGGGCTACACCTCCCAGCTCGTCCGCATGACCAACCTGGTTGCAGAAAAGCTCTAAAGTTCTAATATAGAGCACCCCTTAATGCGATACCGGCCACAACGAACGCCCTGACGGCACGACGTTGTGGCCGGTATCATTTTATGTAGCAACCTAAACTGCAGAATCCACTATAAAAGGAGTAACACATGGCTTTTAAGACCCTAGATAACCTGCTAGAAGAAGGCGTAGAGGACCGCCACATTCTGGTTCGTTCTGACTTCAACGTGCCGCTGGATGATGACGGAAATATCACCGACCCCGGCCGCATCACCGCATCTCTTCCCACGATTAAGGCTCTTGTCGATGGCGGCGCGAAGGTCATCCTTTCCGCCCACCTCGGCCGCCCCAAGGGTGAGGTAAATTCCAAGTACTCCCTGGCTCCTGTCGCAGAAGCATTGTCCGAGGCCCTAGATCAGTACGTTGCCTTGGCCAACGACGTCACCGGGGAAGACGCTCACGAGCGCGCAAACGGGCTAAACAGCGGCGATGTCATGCTGGTGGAAAATGTCCGCTTCGATCCTCGCGAGACCTCTAAGGATGAGGCAGAGCGCGGCGAATTCGCCGACGAGCTCGTCGCCCTGGCTGCTGATAATGGCGCATTCGTCTCTGATGGCTTCGGCGTTGTGCACCGCGCGCAGACCTCGGTATATGACGTCGCCAAGCGCCTGCCCGCCTACGCCGGCAAGCTGGTGGAAAAAGAATTGGACGTATTGTCCACCGTGGCAAAGGATCCGGCGCACCCATACGTCGTTGTACTGGGTGGCGCAAAGGTCTCTGACAAGCTTGGCGTTATCGAAGCACTTGCTGGAAAGGCCGATAAGATCATCATCGGCGGCGGCATGTGCTACACCCTGCTGGCAGCCAAGGGCTACAACGTTCAGGAGTCCTTGCTGCAAGAGGACCAGATCGAAAACTGCAAGAGCCTGCTGGAGCGCTTCGGCGACAAGATCGTCCTTCCCGTTGATCTCACCGCCGCCAGCGAGTTCGCCGCCGATGCTGAGACCAAGGTCGTTGAGCTCGATGGCATTCCTGAGGGCTGGATGTCCCTGGACATCGGACCGAAGTCTGTCGAGAAATTTGCCGACGTACTGGCAGACTCCAAGACCGTATTCTGGAACGGCCCCATGGGCGTATTCGAAATGGAAGCCTTCTCCAAGGGCACCGCTGGAGTAGCGCAGGCGATTATCGATGCCACCTCCTCTAACGGTTCCTTCTCTGTCGTCGGCGGCGGCGACTCCGCAGCTTCTGTGCGCACCCTGGGCCTCGATGAGGATGGCTTTAGCCACATCTCCACCGGCGGCGGCGCGTCCCTCGAGTACCTCGAGGGCAAGGAGCTGCCGGGCGTTTCCGTGCTCGAAGCATAAACCGCCTAAACAGCTAAATACAGGCGTATAAAGAAAGGACTAATTATGGCACGTACACCACTTATTGCTGGCAACTGGAAGATGAACCTCGATCACATTGAGGCCATCGGCTCCGTTCAAAAGTTCGCATTCTCCCTGCCGGAGGATTACTACGATAAGGTAGATGTAGCCTACATGGTTCCATTTACCGATATCCGCACGATTCAGACGCTCGTTGAGGGCGATAAGCTGAAGATCACCTACGGTGCGCAGGACATCTCCAAGCACGAGTCTGGTGCCTACACCGGCGAGGTATCCGGCCAGATGCTGAACAAACTGGGATGCAGCTGGGCAGTCGTTGGCCACTCCGAGCGCCGCGAATACCACGGCGAAACCGACCAGCTGGTCGCTGAAAAGGCCACAGCGGCCTTGGAAAATGGCATCAGCCCCATCGTCTGCGTGGGCGAGCCGCTCGACGTGCGCGAGGCCGGCACCCACGTTGACTACGTGGTGAACCAAACCCGCGATTCCCTGCAGGGACTTAGCGCCGAGCAGGTATCCAAGACGGTTATCGCCTACGAACCCGTGTGGGCCATCGGCACCGGCAAGGTTGCCTCCGCGGATGACGCGCAGGAAGTGTGCGCCGCCATCCGTGGCTTGGTCAAGGAACTCGCGGGCGACGAGGTTGCCGAAGGTATTCGCATCCTGTACGGCGGTTCCGTAAAGGTTGACTCCGTTGCGGATATCGTCAGCAAGCCGGACGTAGACGGCGGCCTCATCGGTGGTGCTTCCTTGGTAGGAGAGGACTTCGCCAAGCTAGCCGCCAATGCAGCTAATGCCGTTAGTTAACATGCGTTAACAACCATCACAAGGTGACTGGTATGCCGCGGGGTTGGGGTGAGCCCCGCCCGCGGCATGGTGTACAGTAGGCCCTTGTGATTGCTTTGCGTAGGCAAAGCAGGTAAGTACTTCGCGCCGGTGGCAAGCGTGACTTTCGGTAGTACATCGAAGGTGCCACTGGGCGCACGTTGAGAAAAGGAAGAACCTCATGGTCTTAGCACTGGAAATCATTTTGCTAATTTCAGCTATTTTGATGTCCATCTTTGTGCTTTTACACAAGGGCAAAGGCGGCGGCCTGTCTAGCCTTTTCGGCGGCGGTGTGCAATCGAACCTGTCCGGTTCGACCGTGGTGGAAAAGAATTTGGACCGCTATACCATCGTCATGGTGATTATCTGGTTGGCCTGCATCGTTGGCCTAAACCTCATCCAGGCCTTCGCGGCCTAGGACCCGGCCAAACAACAGCGCCGGTACTTCATCCCGTATCCTTTTGCAGAGAAAGGGTGGGGCTGAGGTACCGGCGCTTTGTGCGTTAAGCAGGAAGGGCGGCGATGTTTTTAAAGTTCCTGCGCGGCATCGTCAGCAAGGAAGAGGATCGTCTCCTTCGTCCCTTGCGCACCGGCCGCTGGGCACTCCTCAGCGTTGACGCCGTCAACGATGCTCTTCGCAGCAGCGGCCTTTTCCTCCCCGGCAACCAAGAGCCAGACGCGCTCGGACCTATTAACCGCCGGCAACGTGAGGGTAATGCGCTCGCTGGGTGGCTTGGGCGAATCGTGTACCGGTACCGCGAGTTCTTCCTGCTCACGGATGGCAGGAGAGTGGGGGAACAGGGAGTTAATGTGGCCTTCTGCGCCCATGCCCAAAAGGTGTAGATCGAAGCCTAAAGGCGCGAAGTCTTTCAGCTCCGGCTCGTATGCATTGGCGGCAGCCTCCATGGAGACCGCACCGAGGTCGAATCCGTGGATATTCTGATCTGGAATATCGACGTGATCGAGCAGCGCGGAACGCGCTTGACCTTCGTTGGAATCTGGGTCGCTGACCGGAACATTGCGCTCATCGCCAAAGAAGATGTGCACGCGGGACCAATCGATACGCAGGGCAGGGTAGTTTTCACCTTGCTGTTGGGCGGAAAAGTCAAGGCGCGCAAGCTCGTGCAGCAGTCCGATTCCTGCGCCCCCACCCGTTAGTACGATTCTTGCTACGCCGTCACCATGGATGCCACCGTTGCCAGCCTGAATTCCGGCGATGGTCTCAATAAATTTGAGTGCGGCTTGGGAAATAAGGTCATCTACATCGCTGACGCGGTGAAGCGTTACCATTCGGTATCAGAATCCTTTGCAAAGAATCGGTATAAACAAGTGCGCTGTTAAAGCTTACTGTAGTCTACTTCTCCCAGAGCACGTAGTGCCTGGGCATAAGTTTTATCGGCATCGAGGTGGCGCAATTCCTCAGAGAGGATTTCGGTTTGCGTGCGCGGGCTCAAACTGACTAGCGAGTCTGGGGTACCCGGTACGCGCACTCGCACAGTGCGCTCATCGACGACATCCACATCCACGTGGGTCGATTCCCGGTTAAAGCGCAGGTGGGTAACCGGGAAATAGTCATTATTTGCTTCCTCGGCCGTGCGCTGTACTGGGACGCTGAGGCGGTCAAGCAACCAACCCGCCGCGAAGTTAGGCGCCGGATGCCCGGCAGGGCCGGCGACCTCTACCGATAGCACCTTTTCATGGGGATGGTGATCGAGCGCCGATGCGACGACCCCGCGCCACAGCGTGATGGAGGCCCAGGACATATCGGAATCGCCGGGGGAGTAGCCATCAGAAAGCGCGCGCAGATCCTGCTCGCCCACGGTACCTTTATGGGCCACATTGGTGATGCGGCGCTGGGCCAATTTGCCCACGGGGCTTTTTGACGGCACCTGGGGGCACACGTTGGGCCACCATGCGACCAGTGGGGTATCCGGCAGCAAGAGCGGGGTGAGCACGGACTCGGCTTGATCCGCGAGTGCCCCGTGCAATTGCATGACGACGGTCTCGGAGGCACCGGCTTCGCCACCGACGCGGAGCTGGGCATCGAGCTGGGTATCAGAATTCGGGTCACCGGGGACCACGACGAGCACGCGGGAGGGGTGCTCATGAGAGGCATCGCGCACAGAGGCAAGAATTTGTTCCAGATCGTCGCCTTCTTGTGCCTCCACGATTAAGGTGAGCACGCGGCCCGTGGTGCGGGTGTAGTGCTCCTGGGCATCGACAAGCTTCTTGGCAATTTCACCAGTGGTGGTATTAGGCAATGGAATAATCATTGACTACATCCCTTCTACGGGCGGCGCCAGGAGTGACCCCGGCGGCGCAGCATCTTATCGGCTGAGGTGGGCCCCCATGTGCCCGCCTTATAATCTTCGGGCTCACCATGCTTGGACCAGTAATCGATGATCGGATCCAAAATCGACCACGATAGTTCGACTTCTTCATTGGTGGGGAACAGGGATGATTCATCGAGGAGGGCATCCAAGATGAGGCGCTCATAGGCCTCGGGGGATTCCTCGGTGAATGCCTCGGCATAGGCAAAGTCCATGTTCACATCGCGCACCTCCATGGTGGAGCCTGGCACCTTTGAGCCAAAGCGCATGGTGACGCCCTCATCTGGTTGAACGCGGATAACCACCGCATTTTGGCCAAGGGCATCGGTTTCGCCATCGACAAAGGGCTGGTTCGGCGCGGCCTTGAAGACCAAGGCAATCTCGGTAACGCGGCGCCCCAGCCGCTTTCCCGTGCGCAGGTAGAACGGCACGCCACCCCAGCGCCGCGAATTGACCTCCAGCGTACATGCCGCGTACGTCTCGGTAGTGGAGGCGGGATCGAAGCCTTCCTCCTCGCGCAAGCCCTTTACGTATTCCGAGCCCTGCCAGCCGGCGGTGTATTGGCCACGAGCGGTGGTTTTATTCAGCGGATGCACTGGCTGCGTGGCACGCAGCACCTTGACCTTTTCGGCGCGCAGCGCCTCCGGCTCGAAGGAAGAGGGCTCCTCCATTGCGACGAGGGCGAGCAGCTGCAGGAGGTGGTTTTGAATAACGTCGCGTGCAGCGCCGATTCCGTCATAATAGCCAGCCCGGCCGCCGAGGCCGATATCTTCGGCCATGGTAATTTGCACGTGGTCGATATAGTGCGCGTTCCACATCGGCTCAAAGATCTGGTTGGCAAACCGCAGCGCCATAATATTTTGCACGGTCTCTTTGCCCAGGTAGTGATCGATGCGGAAGACGGCCGATTCGGGGAAGACCGCGTTGACGATTTCATTGAGTTCGCGCGCGGATTCCTGGTCATGTCCAAAGGGCTTTTCGATGATCACGCGGCGCCACGAATCCTCCATGGAATTGGCCATGCCCACGCGTTCCAATTGGTGGCAGATATCGGAGAAGAACTCTGGCGGCACCGAAAGGTAGTATGCCCAGTTGCTTCCCGTGCCCCGGGCCTTATCCAGCTCGGCCAACCGTGCAGAAAGCCTGTCGAAGCCCTCATCATCAAAGGAGCCTTGCACGAACTCGATTCCTTGGGATAAGTGCTCCCAGACGTCGTGGTTAAAGTCAGTGCGGGCACCGGCTTCTACCGCGCTGCGGAAATAATCGCAGAAGTCCGCGTTATCCCAGTCCCTGCGGCCATAGCCGACGAGCGTGAATCCCGCGGGCAAGAGACCGCGGCTGGCAAGGTCATAGATGGCCGGCAAGAGCTTTTTGAAAGCTAAATCGCCGGTTACACCAAAGATGACCATGCCCGCGGGGCCCGCGATGCGTGGCAATCGTTTATCGGCGGCATTACGCAAGGGATTGACCCAAGCGGCTGAGTCCGTCACGGATTATCCTTCCTGGAGGGAAAAGCTAAGTAGTCTTTCAACTAGTGGCGGCATAATGCCCCGCCGGATTTCCGGCGGGGCTAAGACCACGGTCGTAGTTTACGCGAGTCGCTGTTTGAGGGAATCAAGGAGGTCATTCCACGCGGCGACGAACTTGTCGACGCCTTCGCGCTCAAGGACCACGAAGACATCTTCTAGGTCAATGCCCACCGATTCGAGCTGGGAGAAGACCTTCTCGGCTTCTTCGCCGGCCGTGGACAGGGTGTCGCCGTGGAGGCCACCTTCCTGCAGGACCGCATCAATGGTCTTTTCCGGCATGGTATTGACCGTGTGCGGCCCAGCCAGCTCGGTCACGTACAGCGTTGCTGGGTAATCAGGGTTTTTCACGCCGGTGGAAGCCCACAGTGGTCGCTGTACGGGAGCGCCTTCTGGGAGGTCGTTGTCACCGAGCAATTCTTCTTGGAAGAGGGCGTAGGCACGCTGCGCATTAGCGACACCGGCCTTGCCGCGCAGGGACAGGGCTTCTTCGGAACCGATAGCTTCTAAGCGCTTATCAACTTCCGTATCCAGGCGGGAGACGAAGAAGGATGCGACCGAATGAATCTTGGTGACGTCCTTGCCACCCTCGGCCGCGCGCTTGAGCCCAGCCTGGAATGCGGAGATGACCTCGCGGTAGCGAGACACCGAAAAGATCAAGGTGACATTGACGCTGATTCCATCTGCGAGGGCATCCTCGATTGCGGGAAGGGAGCCCTTGGTAGCAGGAATCTTGATCATCGCGTTCGGGCGATCCACCTGATCCCACAGTTCGCGGGCTTGCTTGAGGGTTGCCGCTGCATCGTCAGAGATGCGCGGATCCACCTCGATGGATACGCGGCCATCCTGGCCATCGCTCTCGGCGTAAATATCGGCGAAAAGGTCACAGGCGTTTTGCACGTCCGTAATGGCCAGGGAGTAGACGGCCTCATCGGCCGAAGCACCCTTCTCCTCCAATGCAGCCAAGTCCGCGTCATAGGCCGTGCCACTAGTCATAGCGGTGGCGAAGATGGCCGGGTTGGTCGTCACACCAACGATGGACTTAGAGGAAATAATCTCTTTCAAGTTTCCGGATTCCAAGCGCTGGCGCGAGAGATCATCGAGCCACGTGGAGGTACCTAATTGGGCAAGTTCAGAAATGTTGTTCATAGTCATTCCTTTAAGCGTCGGTGAGGTGGGCTTAGCGCTGCGTATCGGCGATGCTCTCGCGTGCGGCATCGGCAACCGCAGCAGAGGTGAAGCCAAACTTTTCGAAGAGCTCATCGCCGGGAGCAGAAGCGCCGTAGTGCTCTAGGGAGACGTTGCGGCCGAAAGTACCGGTGTACTTGTGCCACGACATGGCGAGGCCAGCTTCGACGGAAACGCGGGCTTTCACGCTGCTGGGCAGGACCGATTCGCGGTATTCTGCGTCCTGCTCGTCGAACCACTCCAGGCACGGTGCCGATACCACGCGGGCGGCCGTGCCTTCGCTTTCGAGCTGGTTGGCTGCCTCCACCGCGAGCTGTACCTCCGAGCCAGTGGCCAGCAAGATGACATCGGGTTCATCCTTGGAGCCTTCGACCAAGGTGTAGGCACCGCGGCGAACGCCATCGCGTGCCTTTTCCTTGGTGCCGTCCAAGATGGGAAGATTCTGGCGGCTAAGCGCAAGGCCCTTCGGTGCAGCCTTGTATTCCATCGCTGCGGCCCAGGCCTGTGCGGTTTCATTGGCATCGGCAGGGCGGATTACAGACAGGTTCGGAATGGCGCGCAACGCTGACAGGGTTTCTACTGGCTGGTGGGTTGGGCCGTCCTCGCCCAAGCCAATAGAATCGTGCGTCCACACGTAGTAGGTATCGGTAGACATCAGCGAGCCGAGGCGCACGGCAGGGTACTGATACTCGGAGAAGATCAGGAAGGTACCGCCATATACGCGGGTATTTCCGTGGAGAGCGATGCCGTTCATGATGGCGGACATCGCGTGCTCGCGGATGCCAAAGTGGAGGTTGCGGCCATATGGCTGTGCGGACCACTTATTGGTGGTGATGTTTTCAGGACCGAAGGAATCCGCGCCCTTAATCACGGTGTTATTGGAACCCGCCAAGTCGGCCGAGCCGCCCCACATTTCTGGCAAGGCAGCGGCCAGCGCTTGGATGGTCGCTTCGGAGGCTTTACGGGTGGCAATCGCATCACCTGGCTCCCATACAGGCAGCTCGGCGTCGAAGTTTTCTGGCAATTCGCGGGCCGTCACACGGTCAAAGAGCGCCTTATTCTCGGCGTTTTCCGCTGCCCAAGCGTCGAACTTTTCTTGCCACTGCGCGTGCTTTTCGGCACCGCGTTCACCCAGCTTGCGGGTGTGAGCCAAGACCTCTTCATCGATGTGGAAGGTTTTTTCTGGATCGAAGCCGAGCACTTCCTTGGTAGCGGCAACTTCGTCATCGCCAAGCGCGGCGCCGTGCACGCCACCGGTGTTCATCTTGGTGGGGGCAGGGTAACCAATAACCGTCTTAACGCGGATGAAGGAGGGGCGCTCCGTTTCCTGCTGGGCATTGCGCACTGCCTCTTCAATGGCGACGACGTCCTCGCCGGATTCAACAGTCTGGACGTGCCAGCCGTATGCCTCATAGCGCGCGGCGACGTCCTCGTTGAAGGCGATATTGGTGTCATCCTCGATGGAAATGCGGTTATCGTCCCAGAAAACGATCAGGTTGCCTAGCTTCTGGGTGCCCGCCAGGGACGATGCCTCAGCGGTAACGCCTTCCTGCAGGTCGCCATCGGAGGCGATGGTGTAGACGTAGTGGTCAAACGGGGATTGGCCGGCCGGTGTCTCAGGGTCGAAGAGGCCGCGCTCCTTGCGGGCGGCCATGGCCATACCTACAGAGGATGCTAGGCCTTGGCCGAGCGGACCGGTGGTGATCTCCACGCCATCGGTGTGGTGCACCTCAGGGTGGCCAGGGGTAAGGGAGCCCCAGGTGCGTAGCTGCTGGAGATCTTTCATCTCCAAGCCGAAACCACCCAAGAAAAGCTGAATGTACAGGGTCAGGGAAGAGTGTCCGACAGACAGCACGAAGCGGTCGCGGCCCGCCCAATTCACGTCATTGGGGTCGTGATTGAGAACGCGCTGGTAAAGCGTATAGGCGAGGGGAGCCAAGGACATCGCCGTGCCTGGGTGCCCGGAGCCGCAATTCTGGACGGCATCGGCAGCAAGGACGCGCACGGTGTCGACCGCGCGAGTATCGGTCTCTGTCCAGTCGTCCGGATAACGGCGCTCGACCATAGCTTGCAGGTCTGGGGACAAATTATCTTTCGACACGGTATAAGGCCTCGCTTAACTCTAGGCGTTAATTACTGAACTCCACACAGTCTAGTTACTTTTTTGATGGTGGTGCGGAATTATTGAAAGCTGCGGGTAACCGGTAAGCTGGCATGGCTAAGCGGTGTACGGCATAGCATTAGTTACTCTCTGCATTTCCGCTGCATTGATACGATCCATGTGTAGCGCATTTTAAATGTAAGCCATAGTGTGAATTAATTCTCCGGAACTTTTGTGCCGGGGTGTGCGACCACTACACCGTGGGCATACCGCGCTGTGTAGCGTGTGTGCTGTAGATTAACGTCTGTTCAGATAGTGGAGGAATTCCTTGGAGACCATCAAGGCCTATTTTGCGCTAACGAAGCCGAGGATTATTGAACTCCTCCTCGTGGCCGCAATTCCGGCGATGCTCCAAGCACAACGGGGCGTTGAGGCGGTTTCTGAAAATATCTGGCTCATCATTTCCACCATTTTCGGCGGTTGGATGGGCGCTGCTGCTGCCCATACCTTTAATAATGTGGTCGATTATGAAATTGACCAAAAGATGCAACGCACCCGCGCGCGGCCACTAGTGCGCGCCACGATTTCTAAGCGGAACGCGGCGATCTTTGCTTGGATCATGCTCGTGGTTTCGGTGCTCTGGCTGGGAATCCTCGCAAATTCTTGGTTGGCGGCGTTCTTCGTCATCCTCACGAACTTCTTTTACGTCTTCGTCTACACCAAGTTTTTGAAGATGCGCAATGCCCAAAACATCGTGTGGGGCGGTTTAGCAGGATGTATGCCGGCCATGGTGGGCTGGGCCGTGATTCGTGATAACGCGCCAGCAGGCGAGCCCGACCGCTGGTGGCAGGCAATAGTCCTATTCCTCATTATCTTTTTCTGGACTCCGCCACATACGTGGGCCTTGGCCATGAAGTATAAGGAAGATTACCGCAAGGCCGGCGTCCCGATGTTGCCGGTCGTGGCGACGGAGCAAGAGGTAACGCGACAAATCGTGTGGTATTCCATCGGCACCGTCATCGTCACGCTGTTGATCGTTCCCGCGGCATCGTGGATTTACCTTATCGCCGCCGTAACTTCCGGTGCGGTCTTTTTGTGGCTATCCATCCGCCTGCATCAAGGCGTAAAGAAAGGCGCAAAGGTAAAACCCATGCGCCTGTTTATCTATTCAAATAACTACCTGTCGGTACTCTTTATCGGCCTGTCCATCGATGCCGTCATAGGCTGGGAACCAATTGGCCGGATGCTCGGTTGGTCCTCCACCCTGTTCTAGAACCCAGTAGCACGTTCAAGCGCGAGCCTTTGTGGCCCGCGCTTTTTGTACCCTAGTCCTGTTTTACCCGCAGGACAATGGAACCGGTGGTGCTGCGCGATTGTAGGTCGCGGTGGGCCTGTGCTGCATCTTCTAAGGGGTAGGAGGCCGAAACGTTGAACTTGAGGTCTCCATCCATCACGGCCTGGACCACCGCTTGCGCGCGCATCTGGAATTCGCCCTCTTGCGCCGTCCACGCTCCAAGTGAAGGTCGCGTTAAGAAAATCGAGCCGTGCTTATTAAGCAGCTGAGGATCGATGGGCTCGACCGGGCCGGAGGCAGCACCAAAGAGTGCGACGGTGCCGCGCGGGCGAACGGCTTCGAGCGATTCGAAGAAGGTGGCTTGGCCCACGCCGTCATAGACCACATCGACGCCGCAGCCGCCATTAAACCGGCGAACCTGCTCGCCCAAGCCATCGCTGTAGCGAAAGACGTGGTCGGCGCCGCACTTATACGAAATCTCTTCCTTCTCATTGGTGGAGACGACCGTATAGACCGTTGCCCCCAAAGAGGACGCCATTTGGGTCAACAGTTGGCCCACACCACCCGCACCAGCGGTAATAAGGCAGGTAGCGCCTTCGCCCAGCTCATAGACGCCGTGGGACAGGAAGTGTGCGGTCATGCCTTGCAGCAGCATCGAGGCCGCGATTTCGGTGGGGAAATCATCCGGCACGGCGACAAGTCCATTTCGAGGGACGCAAACCTGCTCGGCATAGGATCCAAAGGCGTGGTGCCATGCCACCAGGGAGCCTTCCGCAATTTCTCCCTTGGGATCGTGGACAACGCGTCCCGTTCCCTCAAAGCCAGGGATGAAAGGCGTCTGAGCATTATAGATACCCTCGCGGTAGTAGGTATCGATATAGTTCACGCCCGCTACGGTGACATCGACTAAGACTTCATCCTCAGTGGGCGTAGGGGCAGGAACCTCGGCGTAGCGCAAGACTTCCGGCCCGCCCGTTTCTGTGATCTGGATAGCATACATACGGCCATGCTATCCCACAAAGCCCAGTAGCTGCAGAAAAATAGTGCTGTCTAAATCTTAGACGGCGGCGCGTTCCTCATTTAATGCATGCTGGCGGACGGCGTATTTATCGTCCCCGAGGGGCGAGCCTGAGATGAGATTCGGAGTGCCACCGACGCGGTGGCGCCCATGTGCCCAGAGCAGGGCGGTAAAACCGGTGACCACGGCGGACATACCAATGTGGAAGGGGACCGTCCACCGCGGCACGCCAAGATAGAACTGCAAGACGCCCACGGCCCACTGAATGAGGATGCAGACGATAAGGACCCAGCCAGCCTTCTTGGTGTCCTGCGGCGTGCGGTGCTTGTACAGCAGAAAGACGGTAATGGCGGTAAAGATGAGGTAGACGTACATGCACATGGCGTGGGCGATAGCCATGGACTCGGTATCTACATCCAAGCGGCCTTCCATTCCCACTCCGGAGTCACCGGAGTGCACACCGGAACCGGTCACCATGGTGCCGGTAATCAGGACGATCGAGAGGGCGATGGTAGCGATGACGGCGAGAATACGAATCGCTTGCGGGAACCGCGGCTGTGCGGTGCCATCATCGGGTTCCTTAATGCGGGCGTACAACATGCAGGCAAGCCATACCAGCACCATGGAGGGCAGGAAGTGAAGTGCTACGGACCACCAGCGCAGATCCAGGTGCACGGAGATGCCGCCGATAACGGCCTGCAGCACGATGCCGGCCACGTTGAGCCAGGCATAGACCCTGAGCTCAGGACGGCGGCACGCCATGTACATCGCGATTACTGCCGCGCCGGCTGCGGCGGAATCAACAAAGGTGAGGAGGCGGTTGCCAAACTCGATGACCTGGTGGATTGCCGGTGCTGCGCCTTCTACCGGCACCAAGGAACCAGGCTGGCACTGGGGCCATGTGGGGCAACCAAGGCCGGAGCCGGTGACGCGGACAATGGAACCAGATACGGTGATGCCGCCTTGGCAGAAGATCAGGATCAGCGCGATGAGGCGCTGTTGCTCCACGGTAGGGACGGCTTCTTTAAAAAAGCGTTTAGTTCTGGTCCAGTAATTCACAAGGTGCATCCTACTAGTGGGTGTGTAGCGAACCGAAACCTTTGGCTCTTTTTCGCAGGGATCTGGTAATAACTCACATTTAGCCGTCGAAGCGGAACCAACGAACGGCCGCATACGACGCCACTGCCAGCCACGCGGTCAAGGAAATGAGTTCGATGCCGGGAAAGGTGGAATTGGAGGCATCGGCAAGCGCGCCCGCAAGCGCCACCGTAGGCACGATATTGAGCAGGCCATTATCCCCTAAGCCCTGGGAATATAGGGCCCAGCCGACGATCGCCAGAAGGATGAACCAAATGAGGTTTGCCAGCGCGAGTACGGCCTCAGAGCTGAGGGTGCCGCCAAGCACCAAACCCATGGCGGTAAAGGCAGCGACGCCAAATATGAGCGAGACGATCATGAGCAGAATCCCGGGCACACTGATGCGCAGGCCCAAGGCAAAGGCAGTGGCACCGAGCACAAGAATCTGGAATACCACCATCGTCAACACGCCGATGATTTTGCCGCCGATAATCGCCCATGCCGGTACGCCGGAGGCGCCGGTGCGCTTTAAAGCCCCGTATCGGCGGTCAAAGGCCAGGGAGATGGCTTGCCCGGTAAAGCCAGCCGATGTCGCCGCCACCGCAAGCACCATGGGGAAAACCTCGTGCAGACCATGGCCTGTGGTTGATTCCAGGTGGGCGGTCCCAAGCAGGATGGCGAGTGGGATAACGATGCTGAGCAGTTGTTGTTCGCCGTGGCGCAGCATGAGCTTGGCTTCCATGCCGCCTTGGGCAAGGATGATGGCGCCTGCGCTCGCCCGCTTGGGTGCCGGGCGGAAAGTGCCGGGGGGAAACGTTGTGCTCATAAACGGGGGCCTATTCCTTGAAAATTCGCTTGTGGTGGGTGCGGGTACTGGTGATTTTAGGATGAAGACAAGACACAGGGCTTCATCAACTGCGCAAGTGCCTGCCTGTGAGATCGAGGAATACCTCCTCGAGGTTCCGGTGGTGGGATTCTAGGCTTCGCAAAAGCACTCCTTGCCGGGCGAGCTCGGCGGCGAGGGCGGAAATCAATTCCGGTGAACTGGGCTGGCTCACGCGGTAGTGCAGTGGCCGCGAGGCGGTCGTGGGGATCCCAATTCGCTGCAAGGCGTCCAAGTCAACTGCGGAGTTGGCGCTAAAACTAAAACCGGCGGCCTCGCCCTGGGAGGTCAGTTCTGCCGGGGTTCCCTGCGCCACGAGCGCGCCGTGATCCATGATGGCGATGTGATCTGCCAGCGATTCAGCCTCATCCATCAGGTGGGTGGTCAATATAACGGTGGCCCCGTCGCGCTTGAGGGCGCGGATGAGATCCCACACGGCGAGGCGGGATTGGGCGTCCATGCCCGCGGTGGGTTCATCGAGGAAAACCAGCTCGGGCCTGCCGATGACCGCGAGTGCGAGCGATAGCCGCTGTTGTTGCCCTCCGGATAGCCGTCGGTAGGACGTGCGTGCAACACCTTGCAAGCCGAGGGTTTCGAGCAACCATGCCGGTGGCAGTGGATTGGCGTTATAGCGAGCGGTCAATTCCAGCATTTCTAGCACGCGGATACCTGAGTAGGACCCGCCGCCTTGAAGCATGATCCCCACTTTTTCGCGCACCCTATCTGGTGCGGTGCTCGGGTCAAGGCCCAAGACCTTGATGGACCCGGCGGTGGGGTGGATAAAGCCTTCAGACATTTCGATGGTGGTGGACTTGCCAGCACCATTGGGCCCGAGCAGGCAGAATATTTCGCCGTGTGCAACGCTCAGGCTGAGCCCGTTGACGGCTGCCGTGGGGCCAAATTTCTTTACCACACCCTCCAAGGACAAGGCGGGGCTATCGGCTGGAATGACATTCACGGGTGCCTAGTTTAAGACACGGATTCCATTTCGGCGCATAGCACCCCACCACACTCCGGCTACTACGGCGAATGCGCAGGCAGCGGCGATATAAATGGAAAGCACCGTTCCCGCAGGTAGGCCTAGGCCACGTGGTAGGACGAAAAAGCTCATCGCGCCGGTATAGGCAACGACGCTAAACCGGAAGATGTGCCGGTTCGCCCACGCTGCCAATGGCAAAACGGCCCACAGGATGTACCAGGGGTGGACCACCGGGAAGAAAATGACAAGCACCAGGGTAGAGATTCCCAGCCCGCCGACGGGGTGGATATATCCGCGCAGGGTGGCGTACAGCATGCGGGCCATAAAGGCGACTGCGACCAAGACACCGAAACTGCGGGTGATGGTCAATATGGCGTCTGTATGGTCCCCAAGCCCTAGAAACATCCCGAGGAAACCGGCGCCAACTCCTACCGTTGTGGACAGTGAAAGCCAAGACCGAATTGTGGCGGCGCCGCCTTGCCCGGTAATCCATCCGAGGTTAATTCCCGTGATGAGGCTGATGAGCGCAATGGTGACTACGAGCACCGCAGCCTGTACGGCGATGGCCGTGAATAAGGCTTGCCAGCGTGGCACGCGTGCCTGCATGTGCAAGTGGCGGGCATAAGCCATGCCGATAAAGCCGAGTCCAATAAAGCCAGTAACCTTGACCATTCCGGCGCAGGATAAGAAAACTCCCGAGGCTATGAGTGCTAAGTAGGCTCCTCTTTTATCGTGCCCCAGCTTATCGATACCCCTTAAACCGAGTTCCATGCCCAATAACGACAATCCAAGCATGATGGATTCATTATGGATACCGCCCACGAGGTGAAGAATGGTCAGTGGGTTCAAGATGCCGAGCCATATTGCAGAGGCAGGGGAGACGCGGCATCGCTGAGCAAGCTGCGTGATGGCCCAGCCAGCCACGATGATGCCCACGATGGAAAGTAGGCGGTGGGCGATTACGCCTAAGACGATGGAGTTTCCGGTGACGATGCTGACGACTGCCGCCAATCCCAAGGCAACTGGCCCATAGGGCGATGGTGAATTTGCCCAGATAAACGGTACGGAGCGCGCGAGCTCGTCGCCAGCGCCCAAGAGCTGCACCGGGCCGGCGGAATAGGGATCCATCCCTTGTGCCACGATGGACCCATTGGCCAAATAAGAATAAATGTCTTGGGTAAATAAGGGCGCGGTAAAAATGAGGGGAATGATCCACCCGGCCCACGTGATCCACAGCTGGCGCAAAGAAACGAGCCGGCGGGAGCGATCGCTAGCGGGTCCGCCAGGTCGCGCTTGGCGCAGCGGGGTGCCCACGAATGGGGCGAGGAAAATCCAGGCCGTAACTAAAAGTCCCACGCCCACCATGACAAGGGCAGACGAGGTCTGCAGCATGCGTGACATGAGCGAGCCAAAGGGCACATTGTCATAAGGGTTGCCCACTACCGGCAAGGCACCCGCGCCCAAAGCACCAAAGGCAATGAGGAGGGATCCGACGGTTCCCGCCCACCGCAAGATGAAAAAGGTGCGCTTTTGGGAGACTGTGGTGTGCTGGAGGACCTCTGGCGCTTGGGTGATGAAATCGTAGCGAGTATCACCGGCTTGCGCGCCTGTGCCTTCAGCGTGCAACTGTGCGGAACGAGAACCTGCGGTACCCAAGCGCGGCAGTTCTGCCTTAACGCTATCGAGCACTCCCCGTAGTTTCCCTTTCATGGCTTTAGACCTTACGCGAGGACCGTGGGGTGGGAAATTTACCCCCGCCGCCACGCCCGGTAACTGCAATGGTGGCATTCCGGAATGAATTAAGGAACACTAGTGTTGTCTAATGATGAAAGCGCAGTTATGGCGCTTCCGTGGCGACGGCATTTTCGGCGCGACGGAGCACAGCGACTGCAGGTAGCTGACCTAAGGAAGGGAGGTTTTAGGGTATGGGCAACACGCAGCGCGCGGCAGCCGCGCATATGGCGGTGAAGGAATCACGATCCACGGATGGTGATACCCGCCGCCAGGTACTGCTGCTTTTGCTTAAAGATGGCCCTGTAACCGCCTCTTACCTGGGTGAGCGCCTTGGTCTTTCGACCGCCGGGATCCGCCGGCATTTAGACATTCTGGTGGAAGAAGAACTAACGGAAGTTGTCGAGCGCCGTCCAGTTTCTCGTTCGCGGATGCACTCCGGAACGGGGCGTGGGCGACCGGCAAAGCACTTCCGCCTGACGGATCGTGGGCGTGCGCAATTTGGCCATGCCTATGATGAATTAGCTTCTGAAGCGTTGACCGCGCTGCGCTCTGCGGGCGGTTCAGAGGCTGTAAAGAACTTCGCTAAGGCGCGGTTTGAGCGCATCATCGCTGATGTGCGTCCCTTCGTGGACGCGGAAGAATCGGTCGAGGAAGTGGCGCGCAAACTGGCTGAAACCCTGGATAAGCACGGGTACGCCGCCACCGTGGACCGTGCTGGACAGGGAGTGCAAATCTGTCAGCACCATTGTCCGGTTGCCCATGTGGCGGCCGAGCATCCCGAACTGTGCGAGGCAGAGCAGGAAGTCTTTTCCGCCCTCTTAGGCAAACACGTACAACCTTTGGCTTCTATCGCAGATGGCCACGGAATTTGTACCACGAATATCCCCTTGACACCTGTCAAAACTAATACTGAAAGGAGCGAGTCATGACCCAGGCACAATCGGCACCTGACAATAAGATGACCGATGATGAGATCATCGATTCTATTGGTGCGTATGAGTACGGCTGGCACGACTCGGACTCGGCCGGCGCTTCTGCCGCCCGTGGCCTGAACGAGGACGTTGTCCGCGATATTTCCGCAAAGAAGGGCGAGCCCGAGTGGATGCTGAACCAGCGTCTCAAGGCTCTGAATATCTTTGACAAGAAGCCTATTCCCTCTTGGGGTGCGGATCTCTCCGGCATCGACTTTGACCAGATCAAGTACTACGTCAAGTCCACCGAAGAGCAGGCACAGACCTGGGACGACCTCCCGGATGATATTAAGGCCACCTACGACAAGTTGGGCATTCCAGAGGCAGAAAAGCAGCGCTTAGTTGCCGGTGTGGCCGCGCAGTACGAGTCTGAGGTTGTCTACCACCAGATTCGCGAGGACCTGGAAAGCCAGGGCGTTATCTTCGTTGATACCGATACTGCGCTGCGCGATTACCCGGAGCTTTTTGAAGAATACTTCGGCACCGTCATCCCTGCCGGTGACAATAAATTCTCCGCGTTGAACTCCGCAGTGTGGTCCGGCGGCTCCTTCATTTATGTCCCGAAGGGCGTGCACGTTGACATCCCGTTGCAGGCCTACTTCCGTATTAATACTGAGAACATGGGCCAGTTTGAGCGCACCCTCATCATCGTGGATGAGGATGCCTACGTTCACTACGTGGAAGGCTGCACCGCGCCTATCTACAAGTCAGACTCCCTGCACTCCGCGGTAGTTGAGATCATCGTGAAGAAGGGCGGCCGCTGCCGCTATACAACGATTCAGAACTGGTCCAGCAACGTCTATAACTTGGTGACCAAGCGCACCAAGGTGGAAGAGGGCGGCACCATGGAATGGGTCGATGGCAACATCGGCTCCAAGGTCACCATGAAGTACCCGGCCGTGTGGATGACCGGTCCGCACGCTAAGGGTGAGGTGCTCTCCGTTGCCTTCGCCGGCGAGGGACAGTTCCAGGACACCGGTGCGAAGATGACGCACATGGCTCCCTACACCTCCTCCAATATCGTCTCCAAGTCCGTTGCCCGCGCCGGTGGCCGCGCTGCTTACCGCGGACTGGTGCAGGTCAATCAGAATGCGCACCACTCCACGTCCAACGTGGAATGCGATGCCTTGCTCGTGGACAATATTTCGCGTTCGGACACATACCCGTACAACGATATCCGCAACGAGTACGTCACGCTGGGCCACGAGGCAACCGTTTCGCAGGTTTCTGAAGAGCAGCTGTTCTACCTCATGTCCCGCGGCATTGCGGAAGAAGAAGCAATGGCAATGATCGTGCGTGGCTTCGTTGAGCCGATTGCTAAGGAGCTGCCGATGGAGTACGCCCTCGAGCTCAACCGCCTCATCGAACTGCAAATGGAAGGATCGGTCGGCTAAAGAAATGGTCGCTTCGAACGAATTCAATCCGGATAAGATCACCAAGGGTGACGTCTTTACCTCTACCAACGTGGAGGATTTCCCGGTACCGCACGGCCGCGACGAGGTATGGCGCTTTGTTTCCCTCCGCAAGCTGCGGGGCCTGCACAACGGGGAATTTGCTCAAGCGGTTGCCCAGGACGTGAAGGTAAGCGAGCACCCTGGCGTTTCTGCGGAGACTGTAAGCCGCGACGATGAGCGTCTTGGCCGCGTGGGCAAGCCTTCTGACCGCGTGGCCGCCCAGGCATGGACCTCCATGCCGGAAGGTCAAGTGGTAACCGTTGAGCCTGAGGTGCAGGTGGAAGATCCCATCACCATTACCTATACGGGTAAGGGCGAGGACGTGACCTCCTTCGGTGCCACCTCCATTGAGGTAGGCCACCATGCAGAAGCCACCGTTGTGCTGAAGTACGCTGGCTCTGGCACCCATGCGGATAACGTGGAGTTCATCCTCGGCGATGGCGCGCACCTGACCGTCATCGTGGATGTCGACTGGGAAAACGACGCGGTGCACCTGTCCAACCAGGTAGCTCAGGTGGGACGCGATGCAGTGCTGCGCCATAACTCTGCCATCTTCGGCGGCGAGGTCGTGCGCATCGTCCCACGCGTGAACTTCACCGCTCCTGGCGGCGACGCCGAGTTGCTGGGCGTGTACTTCGCC
Source organism: Corynebacterium sp. KPL2680 (assembly GCF_040225675.1). Classification (NCBI taxonomy): domain Bacteria; kingdom Bacillati; phylum Actinomycetota; class Actinomycetes; order Mycobacteriales; family Corynebacteriaceae; genus Corynebacterium; species Corynebacterium sp. KPL2680. The sequence goes on along the minus strand of NZ_JBEHFM010000006.1, from coordinate 14,372 downwards.
GATTCTGGTCAGTACTTCGAAAACCGCATGCTCGTGGATCACTCGGTTCCGAATTGTCGCTCCAATGTCCTGTACAAGGGCGCATTGCAGGGTGAGAAGAAGAACGAGGCTCGTACCTGCTGGGTGGGAGACGTGCTTATCCGCTCCAACGCACAGGGCACCGATACCTATGAGACGAATAATAACCTTATTCTCACGGACGGTGCGCGCGCTGACGCCATCCCGAACTTGGAAATCGAAACCGGTGAGATCACCGGCGCCGGCCACGCCGCCACGGTTGGACGCTTTGACGATATCGAGCTGTTCTACTTGATGTCCCGCGGCATTCCGGAGGCAGAGGCTCGTCGCCTCATCATTCGTGGCTTCTTCAATGAGGTCATCCACCGCATTCCGGTGCAATCCCTATCCGAGGAACTGGAAAACCGCATTTCCGAAGAACTGGAAAAGATCTCCGCTTAACGCACTTACAGAAGGAAACCCACAAAAACTATGTCTACTCTGGAAATTAAGAATCTCCACGCCCAGGTTCTGCCGAATGAAGAAAACGGCGAGCCCAAGGAAATCCTCAAGGGCGTCAACCTCACCATCAACTCGGGCGAGATCCACGCCATCATGGGACCCAACGGCTCCGGCAAGTCCACCTTGTCCTACACCATCGCCGGTCACCCGAAGTACGAGGTCACCGAGGGCGAGGTGCTTCTCGATGGCGAAAACCTTCTTGACATGCCCGTCGACGAGCGCGCTCGCGCCGGCCTGTTCCTAGCCATGCAGTACCCAACCGAGGTGCCTGGCGTGAAGGTATCGCAGTTCATGCGTTCCGCCGTGACCTCCATCCGCGGCGAGGCCCCCAAGCTGCGCGAGTGGAATAAGGAACTTACTGAGGCTCGCGAGAACCTGAAGATTGATAAGTCCTTCATCTCCCGCTCCGTCAACGAGGGCTTTTCTGGTGGCGAGAAGAAGCGCCACGAGGTCATGCAACTGGACATCCTAAAGCCCAAGTTCGCGGTCATGGATGAGACCGACTCCGGCTTGGACGTTGACGCGCTGCGCATTGTTTCTGATGGCATCAACCGCTACCAGGATGACACCAATGGCGGCATCTTGATGATTACCCACTACAAGCGCATCCTGAACTACGTCCAGCCTGATTTCGTGCACGTATTCGCTAACGGCCAGGTTGTTAAGACCGGCGGGGCCGAGTTGGCAGACCAGCTCGAGTCTGACGGCTACGACCAGTTCCTGCAGTAAAGACCAGCCCAGTGCTGGTTCATCCTCGATGAATCGAAGAAGTTTTATGTCTGGATTTGATGTAAACGCAATTAGGGAGCAGTTCCCAATCCTGCAGCGCACCGTGCGCGGCGATAAGCCGCTGGTGTACCTGGATTCGGGGGCTACCTCCCAGCGCCCGCTGCCGGTATGGAAGGCAGAGGAGGAGTTCGTTCTCCATACCAACGCCCCGGTTCACCGCGGCTCGTACCAGCTGGCTGAGGAGGCGGATAACGCCTATGAGTCGGCCCGGCAGGCCATTGCTGCCTTTGTTGGCGCGGATCGCGATGAGATTGCCTTTGCGAAAAACGCTACCGAGGCGCTCAATGAGGTTGCCTATACGCTTTCTGATGAGCGCGCGGGCGAGCTCTACGTAGGAGAGGGCGATACCGTCGTCATCACGGAGCTCGAGCATCACGCTAACCTCGTGCCTTGGCAAGAGCTCTGTGAGCGCACCGGTGCCACCTTGAAGTGGTACTCGTTGACTGACGATGGCCGCATCGACCTGGATTCGCTCGAGCTCGACGAGTCCGTCAAGGTTGTTGCGTTTACTCATCAGTCCAATGTGACTGGCGCTGTATCCGATGTCGAGGAAATGGTGCGCCGCGCCCGCGCGGTTAACGCCATGGTGGTGCTCGATGCCTGCCAGTCCGTCCCGCACATGCCGGTAGATTTCCATGCCTTGGATGTGGATTTCGCCGCATTCTCAGGCCACAAGATGTGTGGCCCCAATGGTGTGGGCGTGCTCTACGGCAAGGACGAGTTGCTGCGCAAGCTTCCTCCATTCCTCACGGGTGGATCCATGATCGAGGTAGTGAAGATGGAAGGCACCACCTTTGCGGAACCGCCAACGCGGTTTGAAGCCGGAACGCAGATGACCAGCCAGGTCGTCGGCCTCGGTGCAGCGGTGAAGTTCCTCGAGGAAGTGGGGATGGATAATATCCATGCCCACGAGCAGAAGCTCACCGCCTATGCCTTGGAGCAGCTTCGTGAGATTCCTGGCCTGCGCATAATTGGCCCAGAAACGGCTGAAAACCGTGGCGCGGCCATCTCCTTTACCGTGGAAGGCGTTCACCCGCACGATTTGGGGCAGGTGCTCGATGACCAGGGCGTATCCATCCGCGTAGGTCACCACTGCGCATGGCCGCTGCACCGCGCCTGCGGTGCACAGTCCACCGCGCGCGCCAGCTTTTACCTATACAACACGGAAGCTGAAGTAGATAAGCTGGTAGAAGCCATTAAGGCTGCCCGCGATTTCTTTGGAGTTGCCTAATGAATCTTGATTCGATGTACCAAGACGTGATCTTGGATCACTATAAAAATCCGCAACACGCGGGGTTGCGCGAGCCGTTCCAGGCAGAGGTCCACCACGTGAACCCCTCATGCGGTGATGAGCTCACGTTGCGCGTCAACCTTTCCGCAGATGGCAAGACCGTTGAGGATGTGTCCTACGACGCCGAAGGCTGCTCCATCTCCCAAGCATCGACGTCCGTCATGGCGGAAGAGATCGTCGGCCTGCCCTTGGAGGAAGCCAATAAAAAGCTTGCCGAGTTTGAAAAGATGGTTACCTCGCGTGGCCAGGACGAAGGCGATGAGGACATCATCGGCGATGGTGTTGCCTTTGCAGGCGTTTCTCAATACCCGGCACGAGTTAAATGCGCGCTGCTAGGGTGGAAGGCTTTTCAGGCCGCCACCGCAGATGCGCTCAATGAAGTGGAGAAGTAAATGACCGATCCCGTAGATCCTTACCAGAACGAGAATTCATCCTTCAGCGCAGGCGGTGAGCGGCCGGAGCAGACGGAAGAACAGCTGTCGAAGGCCTTTGACATCACCGAGTTCATGCGCGACGTCATCGACCCCGAGCTCGGTATCAACGTTGTTGACTTGGGCTTGGTCTATGACCTGTGGCTGGAAGAAGAAGATGGCAAAGAGCTCGCCATGATTAACATGACGCTGACCTCGCCGGCCTGCCCTTTGACCGATGTCATTGCGGAGCAGGTTGAGGACATCGTTACCGGCAAGAAGCTTGCCGATGGCGTGCGTATCAACTGGGTGTGGATGCCGCCTTGGGGCCCACACATGATTTCCGAAGAAGGCCGCGAGCAGCTCCAAGCTCTGGGCTTCGCGGTTTAATCAACACGGAATAGCGGGAAAGCGGCGGTAGTATTACCGCCGCTTTTCTGCGTGAATTAGTGCCTTGAGCTTTGATTGCTAGACTGGCTTGTCGTGATTGTGACCAATGATTTTGAGGTACGCGTAGGCGCCCGCACGCTTCTCGATGCCCCCGGACAGCACCTCCGCGTCCAACCCGGCGACCGCATCGGGCTAGTGGGCCGCAATGGTGCGGGAAAGACCACGACCATGCGCATCTTGGCCGGTGAGACCGAGCCTTATGGAGGCACGGTTTCTCGCTCGGGTCCGATTGGCTACCTTCCGCAGGATTCGCGTGAAGGCAATATCGAGCAAACCGCGCGCGAGCGCGTGCTTTCTGCCCGCGGGCTGGATGATATTAAGCGGCGGATGGCCAAGCAGCAAGAGCTGATGGAAACGGCAACGGACGAGAAGTTTCGCGACAAGGCCATCCGTAAATACTCCCGTCTGGAAGAACAATTCGATTCCTTGGGCGGTTACGAGGCCGACTCCGAGTGCGCTCAAATCTGCGATAACTTGGGCCTGCCGCAGCGCGTTTTAGACCAAAAGCTTAAGACGTTATCCGGTGGCCAGCGGCGCCGCGTAGAGCTGGCGCAGATCCTTTTTGCAGCCAGCGAGGGATCAGGCAAATCCCAGACCACGTTGCTCCTGGATGAGCCGACCAACCACCTAGATGCGGACTCCATCGTCTGGCTCCGCCAGTTCCTGTCCAAGCACGAGGGCGGTCTGGTCATGATTTCCCACGACGTCGAGTTGCTTGAGGCGGTCTGTAATAAGGTCTGGTTCCTCGATGCGGTGCGCGGCGAGGCGGATGTCTATAACATGGGGTATAAGAAGTACCTCGATGCCCGCGCCACTGATGAGGCGCGCCGGCGCCGCGAGCGCGCGAATGCGGAAAAGAAGGCCTCCGCGTTGCAAAAGCAGGCCGCCAAATTGGGTGCTAAGGCAACCAAGGCCGCAGCGGCCAAGCAGATGCTGAACCGAGCCGAACGCATGATGAATGACCTCGATGAGGTGCGCGTTGCGGATAAGGTAGCCAATATTAAATTCCCCGAGCCAGCCGCGTGTGGCAAAACGCCTATGAACGCTAAGGGCTTGACCAAGATGTATGGCTCGCTGGAGGTGTTCGCGGGCGTGGACCTGGCCATCGATAAGGGCTCCAGGGTCGTTGTCCTGGGATATAACGGTGCCGGTAAGACCACCTTGCTGAAGCTTTTGGCGGGGGAGGAGCGCACCGACGGCGAAGGGGGCATCGTCAGTGGCCACGGTTTGCGCATTGGCTACTTTGCCCAGGAGCACGACAATATCCACCCGGATAAGAGCGTGTGGGAAAACACCATCGAGGCCTGCCCCGATGCGGACCAGCAAGAGCTGCGCGGACTGCTGGGCGCGTTTATGTTTTCCGGCGATAAACTGCAGCAGCCGGCTGGAACGCTGTCCGGCGGTGAGAAAACCCGCCTGTCGCTGGCCACTTTGGTCTCCAGCCGCGCAAACGTGCTGCTCCTCGATGAGCCGACCAACAACCTCGACCCCATCTCCCGCGAGCAGGTGCTCGATGCGCTCAATACGTACACGGGCGCGGTGGTCTTGGTAACCCACGATCCGGGTGCGGTCAAGGCACTCGACCCCGAGCGCGTGATCATCATGCCGGACGGCGATGAAGATCTGTGGTCCGATGAGTACATGGAAATCGTCGAGCTGGCTTAAGCCTTATGAAGACGCTGATCGAGAGGATGCCCGCCTGGCGGGATAAGTTTTGGGTCATTCCCGCCGTAGCGGTAGCGGTAGCAGTCGTGGCGGCCGAAGGCATGTTGGCGATCGACCGCAACTTCGATCTGGCGCTCTCTCGACTTTATGACGGCAGCGCGGAAAGTGCCCAGGGCCTGCTCACCGCCGTTGCCACCGCCACGCTGTCTCTGGCCGGCACCCTGTTCTTTATCACCCTGACCGCGCTTTCCGGCGTGGTGACGGTGATGGGCCCGCGCCTGTTGCACGAGTTTTTAAAGGACCGTTCCATCCAGTCCACGCTGGGGATCTACCTGGCGACCTTTACCTATTCGCTGCTGTCTCTACGTGCCGTGCGTGCTGGTGGTGAAGGCAAGCAAGAACACGTTCCCTCGCTCAATGTGGCAGTCGACATTGCCTTGGCGCTTATATGCGTGGTCTTTTTGATTTACTTCATCGTCCACATCGCGCAGTCCATCAGCATGTCTCATGTGGTGCACGTGGTGGCACAAGATGTGGAAGAGCATATGCGGCGCCTTATTGAGCGTGGTGAGGAAGAGAAGGTATCAAAGGCCCCGGGGTCGGATTTCTACGAATCCGCCGACGCAACCCGCAGCTCCCAAACGGGCTACCTGAAATTCGTGGACTACAAGTCCATTGCCCAAGCCGCGGCCGAAGAAGATTGTGCTGTTCATCTTGGCGTCGCCCCCGGCGATCTCGTGTTAGAAGGCGAGGTCATTGCCCACGGCGTGCCGCACATGCCGGAAAACATTGAAAAGCACATCGTGGTCACGCAGCATCGCGAGGACGCCTCCGCGCACGACCCGCGGTTTACGGCCCGGCACCTTGCGGAAATCGCCGCCCGTGCTTTAAGTACCGGCGTCAATGACCCTTATACGGTCATCGATATCATTGATCGCTTCACGCAAATTTTGGTGGTCATAGGGGACAAGCGCCTGCCGCAAGGCATTATGCATATCGATGGCGAGTTCCGCCTGGACTATCAAACCTTTAGCTATGAACAGATCATTGAGGCGATGTTCACCCAAATCCGCCGCGATGCGGCCGATAACGCCGAAATCTATCTCAGCCTGCTCAATAACCTGGCCAAGGTGGTGGCACTGCTGCGCACCGTGGAGCGCCGCGACGTCCTAGATGAGGCGGCGGAGGCTATCTACTCCGATGCGGGCCGCCAGGTCGGTGGCAAGGTGGAATTGCGCCAGCTAGAGGATTCTTTTCAGCACTTTAAAGCAAACCTCGCCCGGTGGGAAGAATCCGAAAAGCCGGGCGAGGAGAATGAAGACTCCGAGTCCTAAGGGGAGCTTTGCGCGCTTGTCCTAGGCGCGTGTCCCCCTAGGTGTGGAGTACCCCACACCTAGTTGCGGAAACCGTGCACCGGTGCGGGGATAAAGCCACCGCGGTTAATGAACTGCGAGTTGCCCACCGTATTAACCGGGATGATAGGGGCATAGCCCAAAAGACCACCGAAGCTGACCTCGTCGCCCACCTTGGCGCCAGGTACCGGAATGACGCGCACGGCTGTGGTCTTATGATTCATCACGCCGATTGCGGCTTCATCCGCAATCATGCCGGAAATCGTGGCCGCGGAGGTATCACCAGGCAGTGCAATCATGTCAAAGCCGACCGAGCAGATCGCGGTCATGGCCTCCAACTTGTCCATGGAAATGGAGCCGGACTTCACGGCATCGATCATGCCCCTGTCCTCAGAGACGGGAATGAAGGAACCGGACAAGCCACCCACGCGCGAGCATGCCATCATGCCGCCCTTCTTCACGGCATCGTTAAGCAGCGCCAATGCCGCCGTCGTGCCGTGCGTGCCCACCTGATCGAGGCCCATGTGCTCGAGGATGTGTGCCACGGAATCGCCGAGTTCTGCCGTGGGGGCCAAGGAAAGGTCAATGATGCCGAAGGGCACGCCGAGGCGCTCGGAGGCCATATTGCCCACGAGCTGCCCGGCGCGGGTGATCTTGAAGGCGGCCTTTTTCACTTCCTCTGCAACCTGATCCAGGGTTGCGCCCTCCAAAGAGCCGAGGGCGCGGTCCACCACGCCAGGGCCCGAGACACCGACGGAAACGACGCAGTCCGGCTCCTCGATGCCGTGGAAAGCACCGGCCATAAACGGATTATCGCCCACGGAATTGGCAAAGACGACGAGCTTGGCGCAGGCGATTGCGGAATTATCCTTGGTAAGCTCCGCGGCTTCCTTAATGACCTCGCCCATCTGCTTCGTTGCATCCATATTGATGCCGGCGCGAGAGCTGGCGATATTGACCGAGGAACACACCACGTCCGTTTCAGCCAGAGCTTCTGGGATCGAGGCGATGAGTTTTTGTTCTGCGCTCGTCGCGCCCTTTTCCACCAGTGCGGAGTAGCCGCCGACGAAGTTAACGCCTACTTCCTTGGCGGCCTTGTCCAGCGCCCGTGCGGCATCGACCGGGTTGCCATCCAAGCCTGCGACAACGAGGGAGATTGGGGTGACGGAGATGCGCTTGTTGACGATCGGGATGCCGAGTTCACCTTCGATGCCCTCGCATACCTCAACCAAGCGGCCGGCTTGCTGCGTTACGCGGTCGTAGATGGCCTGGCAGGTTGCCTCCATGGTCGAGCGCGTGCATCCCAGCAGGGAAATGCCCATCGTCACGGTGCGGATATCGAGACGATAATTTTCGATCATCTCGATGGTGTCCAAGATATTGGTGGTATTAAAACGCGTGCTCATGTTAAATCTCGTTCATGGCGGTAAAGAGGTCTTCGGACTGAATGCGGATGGATTGCTGCTTTTCCTCCGCCACCGGGCGCATCCGCTCCTTGATGGTCTGGATGGATACGGCATCCGCATCGAATTCAACGCGGAGAATCATGGTGAAGTAGTCACCCATAATGGTCTGCGAGACATCAATGACGTTAATGTCTAGATCAGCAAGGGTCGTGGTCACTGCGGCAATGATTCCGGTGCTATCGGCACCGGTGACGGTCATAATGGCATACATAACCGATATTCTATCTGGTTCGGTGGGTAAGGCTCACACCACGGGCGCGGCATGTAGTTAGTTCGCCGCGAAAGAGCCGCTGCAGCATAAAAAATGCGCTGTTACCATGGGGCGCTATGACTGATACTAAGAAAAAGGTTTTGTACATCGGTGGACACGGCAAGGTTGGCCTGCTGGCGGCTCCAAAATTAGCGGAAGCTGGCCACGAGGTTCACTCGCTTATCCGTAACCCAGACCAAAAGGCCGATATCGAGCAGGCCAACGCTACGACGGTTATTGCAGATATTACCGAGCAGTCCGTTGACCAATGGGCCGAGCTATTCGCAGATTATGACGCAGTTGTATGGGGTGCCGGAAACGGCGGCCGTGGCGGCGCAGAGCTGACGTGGGCGGTTGACCGCGACGGCGCCCTGGCGGCCATCGAGGCTCTGGAAAAGCTGGGCAAGGATGTCCCGCAATTCGTCATGATTTCTTATGTCGGCTCTCAGGTTGCGACGACCGATCCAGCCGATGAAAAGTGGTATGCCTACGTGGAATCCAAGAAGGAAGTAGACAACCGCTTGGCAGACAGCTCCATCCCACACATCATCCTGAAGCCCGCTGGCCTGACGGAAGAGCCCGCGCAGGGACTGGAGTTCGCCGAGGACAAGATGCTGCAAGAAGGTCAGACCTCGTCTCGTGACCTAGTGGCAGACGTCATCGTAGAGGTACTGGGCCGCGAAGAGCTTCCAACGTCCCCAGTCGTATTCGTTGACGGCGACAAGCCAGTAAGCTCCATTAAGTAATAGTCAGCCAAACTATCTATGAGTGTTTCGCGCCCAGCTGTATTGCTCGACTGCGATCCAGGGATTGATGACTGCCTCGCCCTAATGTACTTAGCGGGGCTGCATCACGCAGGCGAGATTGAATTAGTGGGCGTGAGCACGACTGCTGGAAACGCCGAGGTCCAGCAGACTGCCACCAATGCACGGTGGATTTTGGACCTCTGTGGATTGCCGGAGGTCCCCGTCGCGCCTGGGCGGCCGACTCCGCTCGAAGTTGAGCTGGCCACAACCCCGGAAACACACGGGGAGACCGGCTTGGGCTATCTTGCTGCACCCGACCACGATTTCGGCGATATTCACTGGCAGGAGTTGTGGTCGACCGCGATTGCCCACAATCCAGGTCTGCACCTCATTATCACCGGGCCGGTAACTAATTTGGCAGACTTCGAGCGGGAGCATGGCGATGCCGTTGCGCGGTGCGGCTCGATTACCATCATGGGCGGTGCCGTTAATTACCGCGGCAATACGACGCCGACTGCGGAGTGGAATTTCTGGGTGGATCCGCACGCTGCAGCTCACCATTTCGCAGCTTCAGCGGCACTACCCAGCACTCTCTGCTCGCTCGAAGTTACCGAGCAATTTCTCATCACCCCAGAGCGCTTGGCAGAAATTCAGGGGATTCTTGGTACACACCCGATGGCAGTAACATTGCCGGAGATACTGCGGTTCTACTTCGAATTCCATCAAGCGCAAAAAGAAGGCTACCAAGCCCAGATTCATGATCTTCTGACCTGCATAATTGCCCTAAAGAAGATACCGTTTGAGGCGGTAGAAACGACCATTGATGTGGAAGCGGACTCTGCGCTGATGCGCGGTACCAGCGTCGCAGACCTCCGCAATCACTGGGATCGGCCGACTAATGCCTCGCTGGTGACCAGCGCAGACATTCCAGCCGCCCACGGCGAATTCGACAGGGTGCTGCGAACTTTGGGCGCGCGTGTTGCTCCCGGCGAATAAATCTTTTACCCTAATCCGCAGCGCATACGCCACATTTTCCTACGCTGAGGTGACATAGGCTGGGACCAAAAAAGCAGTGTGCCCCATTCTCCTTTACACATTGATGGATTAGGAATACCTCTATGCCTCAGCTTTCTCTTACCCCTGCCCGCCGGGGGATGGTCATCGCGGGCGCCGCGCTAGTCGTCGCCACATGGATCTACTTGGTGCTTTTCCGCCCGACCGATTGGGAGTCCGTAGCGGGCTCCGCCGAAGCCTTGATCACTTTGGCCGGCTACCTCATCGGTGCGGCTCTGTTGCTTGCCGGCACCGTGCCGTCCCTGCCAGCTCGTACCATCGCCATTATTCCCATCGCGTTGGTTCTTAATATCGTGGTGGGCCAAATCATCGGTTCGAGCGGCATTCCGCTGTATATCGACTCCGTGGGAACCATCTTGGTAGCTGCCCTCGCAGGCCCCATCGCCGGGCTCGCTACCGGTACGCTGTCATCAGTGGTCTGGGGCCTGCTTAACCCGATGGCGCTCCCCTTCGCCGCCGTTTCCGCGGCTACCGGCTTCCTTTCTGGCTGGGCCATTCAAAAGGGTGCGTTCACCAAGATCTGGAAGGTCATCGTCAGTGGTGCCATTATCGGCATCATCTGCGGTATGCTCGCCGCTCCTGTTGCCGCCTTCGTCTACGGTGGTACGGCTGGTGTCGGTACCGGCGCGCTCACGTCCCTCTTCCGCGAACTGGGCAACTCCTTGATTGCATCCGTGACGATGCAGTCCCTCATCTCTGACCCACTGGATAAGGCCGTCGTCTTCCTTATCGTGTGGGCTGCCGTGAAATCCTTGCCCAAGCGCACCCGGGAATCCTTGCAGCCTCGCTAATGTATCGCCTTCACCCGTCGACGGTCCTCACCATTGCTGCGTGCGGTTGGCTACTCATCCTCGCTCTCAATAGCCCACTAACATCTGCACTGGTCGCAGGCGCAATGCTTGCCTATGGCGTGTGGGCCACGAGGTCCATCGCGATCGTCTTGGCCTCTGGGGCGCTCTGTGTTCCGGTGGCCTTATCGATGCTGGTGATCCACGCCCCTTATGGCGATAACCAACTGATTCCGCTGGTCACAACCGATGGCCTGCTTGTTGCCGCCACGCTAGCCCTGCGCTTTTTCGCGTTAATGGTGTGCTTCATCGTGGCGATGTCCGTGCTGCGAATTTCCGATATTGCGAAATGGCTCCAGGTCTCGCGCGCAGGACACAAAATTGCCTATATCGTTGGTGCTTCACTGCAGTCTTTACCGCAAGGTGCGCAAGCCTGGCGGACCGTCCGCGACGCCAACCAGCTGGCGGGAATCAAAGTGACGTGGCGCAATACTATTTCCCGGGTGGTCATCCCAGTGATTTCGCGCCTTTTGATCCAAGGCACCGAGCGTGGCCACGCCCTTGCCGCCGTGGGCTTTGATGAAGAGGGGACCAGGACCCTTTTGCGGCCGGTACCGGATTCAATCCTGTCCCGCGTGCTGCGCTACATCGTTCCCCTTGGAACCATAGGAGTCATGGTCTTTGTATGGATATAGACGATATTCAGCCAAGTAAGGGAAGCATCGTCCAAGTACTTGTGCCTTCGGATGCCATCGCCGAAAACGTGGCGCAAGAGCTGGGCGAAAAATTCTCTACGTCTGCCATCATCGGTACTGACTCTTCCGCGCAGATGAGCTACCTGCGCGATACCTGCATCGAAGAAGTGGTCCTAGGATTAGAAAACCAGGGTGAGGACCCAGCCCGCATGCAGGTGCGGGGAGAGGAAATGCTCGCGGCGGTGGGGCTCAGCGGTTACGCGGAGAAGAACCCCACCCAGCTTTCGGGCGGTCAGACGCGGAGGCTCGCCGCTGCATGCGTAGCGAGCCGCGAGCCCGAGGTACTCATTATTTGTGAGCCGAGCGCGGGTCTTGACCCCACATCGTTGGCGATGATGGTGAAGCTATTGCATTCGCTGCGCAATACCTGCGTTCTTGCCGTGTCATCCATGCATTGGCCCGAATTGGGTGGGGAAGTCGTAGGGGAGATCCCACAACCAGCCCCAGTAAGCGTAGACGTGATTTCTTCTTATGGATCCCGGGGATCTCTTGGTCCGCTTACTGCGCGCCGCGGGCAAGAAAAGAAGCGGTGGTGGCAATCGGCGAAGCCTTCCGGCAATACCTTTAGCGTCGGACCGGTAACCATACCCATTCGCGGAGGGGGCGTGACTTGGTTGCGCGGGGCAAACGGTACTGGAAAAACGTCTCTCCTGCGCGCCGCCGCCGGCCTTGATGGGGCACAGCGCCCAGCTGAGCCCCGGGGATTGGTCCTCCAATCTCCTTATGACCAGGTAATATATTCCACCTTGGGTGACTTTGTTTCCGATAGCGCGTTACGGGAGCTACTAGAGCTTGATGCGGCTGAGCACCCATTAGATCTATCCGCCTCCCGGCTCAGGCTGGCTCAAACGGCACATGTGGTGGGGATGGGCCACGGAATCTTGCTCATGGATGAGCCCGATAGCCTGCTTTCGCTAACGGACCGAGCACTGATGCATCAACTAATTCACGGCGCGCTGGAATCAGGAGCGGCAATAGTGCTTACATGCCACGATCCAGGCTTCGTCGAAGAGATCGCGCAGTATGTCAGTATTCAGGAAGTGGAGCTTTCCAATACCGGCGGCTTGGCAGAGGGCGCCGACTAACCCAGTCTGCGTTCAGCTGGCGCCTTCGCCTCCCAGAGAGAAAAGCGGAGTGACGAAGGCGGGGGTGTTCCTATATAGTTTGTCAATCTCGCGGGTGAGGTTGATTGGTGCGGATCCTCAACTCGGGATTTTTAGGTGTGTTGTTTTGCGCGCGACTGGTAGCCGACTGGGATTTTTCCGAGTCGGCTTGTTTCGCTGTTAGGGGATAGGCTGCTGCGGCTTCCTTTGCTGGAGCGGGGTCGCGGTAATACTCGTGGTTACGCATCATGGCGTAGAGGACGTTGATTCGTCTGCGGGCGAGTGCTACGACCGCGGCGTTGTGACGCTTGCCTTCCTTGCGCTTTCGTTCATAGAATTGCGGTCCTTACCCCCGACGTGTCCACTTTCCAGGGGTCAGGCCCTATAGACCACCTGGGAGAATAGATACACCCGCAGTTAAAACCCTGTGGATAATCAACTGGTGTGTGATAAATATGCGCAGAGTGCTTCCGGATAAAAAGAAAGCGCCCGCAGGGCGCTGCTTCTCTGTGATTGGGTTAGTCGGGCTCGGGGTGAGGTGGTTTCTGCTGAACTGATGGGGCGGTTCTGGTGACGGTCACTCCGCCTGTGTCGGCTGTAATGCCGGCGTTGGGCCACGCGGTAATGGTCTCAAAAACGGCTTTCTTTACTTCATTACAGAAGCTTCTTCGTGCGTACCAGAGAGCCTCCTGCCGCCGCAACAGCTAGCGTAGCTATTAGCGCGGGAAAATACACATCCTGTGTGAGTAAAAAATCATGTACAAAGATTGCGATACTAAAACAGAGTCCAATCCACATTGTGAATAAACCAAACCGGCGTATTCCCCGTTGCTGAGCTTTTCGATCTAATCTTTGTCTCTCTGGAAGGAGACCAAGCAGCAAGGCACCAATGACTGCGAATCCAATACTCAAAGGTAGTTGGTGGAAAAACGCGAAAACACATGTTAGTGCTGACACTATTATGCCGAGTTCTATTCGAGTGACGTGCATGATCTCTTTTCCAAAATTAAGCACTTGATTTTAGCACTGGCTGCTCACAAGAGCGAAGAAAGCATCGACTCCATAAGCCCAAATAGCGGCGGCTAGTGCTGCCCCTGCAGGCCCCTCGGCTGCGATTATTCCCGCTGCTGCTGTCCAACCGACATGATGAATTACTCCTACTGCCCAAAGTAGCATCGCACAAGGCACCGAGGACCAATTAAAATATGGAGTAACAACCGGTTTTCCTTGTACTGAATTTCCTCGCATATTTGGAATCTTAAATGTTTGTTCATCGTTGTTTTCATCGATTACGGTCGCTGTGCTTGTAGCTTTATCAACCGTGACCTGATATTGATGATCTGGGGTCGATACTTGGAATTGACTTCCGGAAAGCCTTTGAATCTTAGTACCTTCGGAAAATAAAGTATCTTCAGAATTTTTGGGCACAGATTGATGCTTTGACTGAGCTGTCATAGGAGCCGGTGCCGCGTGAGCCTCTACGCCAGTAAAACTAAGGAGTGTGGCAACCAAAAACGCCACGGGTTTTCTCATTGTTTTCCTTTCTAAAGATGGCGTCCACAAACAATTTTAATGTTAGATCTAGTTAGGCAAAATAAGAAGAGAGCAAACTTATAATGTGATAATAAACTAAATTCTGCGGTTACCCTCGAGTAGTGGACACCCTATTAGTACGGATCTTGTGTCCGTAGGAGAGGATGTTCATTGTGAGTTC